>DDCV01000160.1 GCA_002335845.1 Rickettsiales bacterium UBA1997
TTCAAGTCAGGCGCTAGAAAAGCTGCTTTATTTGGCTATTCAAAATATCTTAGAAAAGTGGAATAAACCGATTAATAATTGGAGCTTGATTATTTCTCAATTTGCCATTAGGTTTGAAGGTAGGGTTAAATTGGACATAGCTTAGAAGTGATAGGGATTTAGGTTAGACATAGTTTATTGGATGGACCCGATTTGCAATATAGATTCTTAAATATAGTGGCATTAAGTAATTAATAATAACTCTCTTTAAAATGCCACAATACCAAATCTCATCTTTAAATATATGATAAAAAAGATGAATAATATAAATTATCTAAAGGTTTAGTTTGGCGCAATTTACGATCTGTAATCCTTGTTTATCGTAACATATTCTTCATTAAGATCTCCGCTATATATTGTCGCCGAGCCTTTTCCAAGTTGAAGGTTAATTGAAATATTAACCTCTTCATTTTTAAGATATTCGTGCACCTGTTTTTCGTTATAATCTGTACTTAGCTCGCCATCAATTACCACATCAAAATCACCAATCTTAAGATCAATATAATTTTGATTGGCTAAGGGGCAAGATTTGCCAATAGCAGCAATTATACGACCCCAATTTGGGTCAGCAGCAGCAATTGCAGACTTAACCAGTGGTGAATTGCCAATAGCCATTGCAGCTTCTTTGGCAGATTTATCATTTGCAGCATTTTTTACTGTAATTTCGATAATTTTTGTAACTCCTTCGCCGTCCAAAACTATCATTTTTGCTAAATCTAAACATAAATCATGTAAATTTTCTTTAAAGTCAGTGAATTTTATATCATTTATATCAGATATTTTGTTATTTTTAGCTGTTTTGGTAGCAAAAATTAATAAAGTGTCATTTGTTGAAGTGTCTGAGTCTATAGTAATGGCATTAAAAGTTTTTTCTGCTACTTCTTTAAGTAATTTTGATAAAATATCAGGTTCAATATCCGCATCAGTAAATATAAAACTTAAAAGTGTTGCCATATTTGGCGCAATCATACCTGACCCTTTGGCAAATCCAACTAAATTTATATCTTTATCATCTATTTTGCAGGTTTTTTGAACTAACTTATGTTTAGTGTCGGTGGTCATGATAGATTTTGCTGCCAAGCTCCAAGAATCTTGCTGAAAATTAGATGATTCTAACATTTGTGGCAATTTTGATGTGATTTTTGCAACATCTAACTTTTCTCCAATTACACCAGTTGAGCAGATAAAAATCTCTTCTTTTGGGCAATTTAATAATTCAGATAAGTTTGTAACTTTTTTTTCAACCGCTTTTTTACCATCGCTGCCTGTAAAGCAATTAGCATTACCGGCATTAACTAACAAAGCTTTTGCAATACCATTTTTAATATTTTTTTGACACCATAAAACAGGGGCGGCGCGCATTGATGATTGCGTAAAAACTCCAGCTACATTAGCTGGATCTTCAAAGGAAATTAGTAGTAAATCATCGCGATTTTTATATTTTACGCCACTGTTTACTGTGCTTATTTTTATATTATCCATTTTTTATTTTTTTTGAGAATTCTGCAACTATCTCAGTTATTTTTTCAACAATCGCATCAGATTTTTTTTGATCTTTTATCATTTTTGCTATTTCCCCTACCAAAGTTGAGCCAACTACAATGCTATCAATATTTAATTTACAAAACTCAGCCGCCATTTCGGGGGTTTTGATACCAAAGCCGAGCGCTATTGGTAGCTTTGATATCTCTCTAAGTTTTTTAACATTCTCTATATTGTCATTGAAATTGGCGGTTTTGGTTCCAGTAATTCCAAGCATTGAAATTAAATATAAAAAACCACTAGCATTTTTGACAATTTTTTTAGCTCTCTCAATATTTGTAGTTGGAGCAATGAGTTGAATCAAATCAAGATTATTTTTATTGACTTCAGACATTATCTCACCTTCTTCCTCTAGGGGTAGATCGACAATCAAAAAGCCATCAACACCAGCTTCTTTGGCATCAAAAAATATTTTATTAAGGCCATATTTTAATATTGGATTAAAATATCCCATCAATATCAACGGCGTTTTATTATCAATCTGGCGAAATTCTTTTACCATTTCCAAAGTTTTAAGTAGCGTCATACCATTATCAATTGCCCTTCTCGAAGCATCTTCAATAATTGGTCCATCGCCAGCGGGATCAAGAAATGGAATGCCCAACTCGATAATATCAGCTCCAGATTTTGGTAAGAATTTTAATATTTCTAATGATGTTTTGTAATCAGGATCACCAGCGCAAATATAAGTGGCGAAGGCTTTCTGATTTTTAGCTTTTAATTCGGAAAATTTTTCTTCGATACGAGTCATTTATTTTTTGATATAATTTATAATAAACTTAGAGACAATTTATTTGCAAGGACGACTGGCGTCGACCACCATTGGCCGTAAAAAACAATAATATAAGCCATTTATAGAAGATCTTTTTATTTTACATCTAAAATTCTTGATACAGTTTCAATATCCTTATCACCGCGACCAGATAGATTAACTATTACTATCTGATCTTTACTCATTGTACTAGCTAGTTTGCAGGCATAATGAATGCCATGAGCTGATTCTAAAGCTGGTATCATGCCCTCACATTTTGATAGAATTTGAAAAGATTCCAAAGCCTCAGCATCAGTGGCGCTTACATAGTTAACGCGACCAATGCCATGTAAATAAGCATGCTCAGGGCCAATTCCAGGATAATCAAGGCCAGCAGAAATCGAGTGAGCATCATAAATTTGACCATCATCACTTTGTAAGAAGAAGGTTTTATTACCATGTAGAACTGCTTCTTGACCGCCAGCAATTGAAGCAGAATGTTTATTGCTATCAAGCCCTTCACCAGCAGCTTCAACACCATACATTTTAACGCTTAGGTTATCTAAAAAGCTGTGAAATAATCCAATTGAATTAGAGCCGCCACCAATGCAACCAACCAATGCATCTGGCAATCGGCCTTCTTGCTCTAATATTTGCTCTTTAGTTTCTTTACCAATTATTGAATGAAAATCACGCACCATCATTGGATAAGGGTGGGGGCCAGTCACCGTGCCCAATAAATAATAAGTATCGTCAGCATTTGCAATCCAGTCGCGCATAGCCTCGTTAATTGCATTTTTTAAGCTTTTTGAGCCGGTTTCTACTGACTTAACTTCTGCACCAAGTAGCTTCATACGAAAAACATTAGGCGCTTGACGCACCATATCCTTAGCTCCCATGTAGATAGTGCAGGGCATTGAAAATAAAGCACAAACTGTAGCAGTGGCTACACCATGTTGGCCAGCACCAGTTTCAGCGATTATTCTTTTTTTATCCATCCTTTTTGCTAAAAGAATTTGACCAATGCAATTATTTATTTTATGTGAACCGGTGTGGTTTAACTCATCTCGTTTAAGATAAATTTTAGCTCCACCATATTTTTTACTAAGTTTTTTAGCGAAATAAAGCGGAGAAGGGCGTCCGATATAATGTTTGAAATAGTAATCTAGCTCTTCTTGAAATTTAGGATCATTTTTAGCGGCAATATAGGATTTTTCTATTTCTAAAACGTTCGGCATCAGAGTTTCAGCGATGTACCTACCGCCAAATTTACCAAATTTACCATTTTTGTCTGGCTGATTATAAGTCATGCTAATTTCACCTATTTATTAAAATTAAAAAAATCTTTTTTACCTCATCTATATATTTTGCGACAATTATTTATCCACAAAAAAAGATTATTTTTCGTTTGACATTGTCAGTTTTATTCCTAATTTTTCCATAGATTTCCATAGAAAACCAAAGTTTTCCATTAAATTTCCAAAAATTAACAAGGTTTATAAGATAAGTGGCGTTATTTCTTTCAACATTTACCAATAAAGTCGATTCTAAGGGTAGAGTTTCTGTGCCTTCGCAATTTCGTGCATCATTGGTTAAAGAAGGTTTATCGGCCATGATAGTTTATGAATCATTTGTTAACGACTCTATTGAAGGTTGCGATATTGAGCGTATTACAAAAATATCACAATCAATTGATGATCTAGAGCCTTTTTCAGAAGAAAGAGAGGCTTTTGCCACCGCCATTTTGGGCGGCGCTATTCAGCTTTCAATCGATAATGATGGTCGAGTTATTTTGCCAGAAAGCTTGTTGAAAAAAGCCGATATCAAGGGTAAGGCAGTTTTTGTGGGAAAGGGTTCAACCTTTGAAATTTGGGAGCCCGAGGGCTTTAAAGAATATATGGAAAAAGCCAAAAAAGATGCCAAGCAGAAGCGCAATTTACTAAAATTTAACAGCGCTAAAAATTGATGAATAATTTAGATTTTCATAAACCAGTTTTAATCAATGAAGTTTTGCAATATATGAATTGCCAAGATGATCAAACTTACATTGATGCAACATTTGGTGCTGGCGGATACAGTCGAGCTTTGCTTGAAGCTGCTAATTGTCGAGTAATTGCTTTTGATCGCGATGCGTCAACGCAAAAATTTGCCGATAATTTGCAAAAAAAGTATGGCAAAAGATTTATCTTTTTTAATAAAAATTTTTCGCAAATCGCTGAGACTGTTCAACAAAATAATATCTCAGATATCGATGGAATTGTCTATGATTTTGGAGTTTCATCAATGCAGCTTGACGATAAAAGCAGGGGTTTTTCTTTTGATAGCGAAGAAAAACTTGACATGAGAATGGATAAAAAAATTGCCATCAGCGCTTTTGAAGTTGTTAATGAATTTTCTTGGGAAGATCTTCATAGGATTATTAAAGATTTTGGTGAAGAAAGAAAGTCCAAACTTATTGCCAAAAAAATCGTTGAAATAAGAGAGCAAAATCAAATCACCACTTGCAAAGAGTTGGCTGATATTGTGCGGGGATTTTATAAGGGATATTTTAAAACAGATCCAGCCACCAAAACTTTTCAAGCTATTCGTATTTATGTAAATAACGAGCTTGAAGAAATCAAATTTTCGCTACAGCAAGCCATAGATATATTAAGAAAAAATGGCAGATGTGTAACGGTTTCATTTCACTCATTAGAAGATAGTATAGTGAAATCTTTTTTTAAAAAAGAGGCCGGACTCGATGTTTCCTTTTCAAGATATGAGCCAATTTTACAAGAAGAATATTCACCACAAAAAACTTTAGAAATTTTAACTAAATCGGCAATCAAGCCAAGTAAAAATGAAATTTATATCAATCCAAGATCTCGTTCATCTCGCTTGAGATCTGCAATAAAATTATAAAATGACTATTCTACTCCTAGCAAAAATTATAAAAAATAACTTAACAAAAACGTTTTTCATTAGCTCTCTTTTACTGAGCATATCCTTGCTTTTTATAATACAGTTTAAGGTTGATATTTTGAGTAGTGAATTAAGTAGGGTTGAAAATGAAATTGTATCATATCAAGAAGAGATAAAAATTCTTGATATAGAGTGGGTTTATTTAACTAGACCGGAGAGATTAAGAATATTAGCTAAAAAATATTTAAAAAATAATGGCTATATGTCAGTTTCTCAAATAAGAGATAAGGATAGCTTGAAATCTTACTATTTAAGTAAATATAAAAAATATCAGGAGAAAAAAATGGCATCTAACACCAATAAATCTCAATTATAAAAATGAACATTTTAAATCGTTCGCAAATTTTCTTTTATTCACTTCTAGCATTTCCGCTATCCTTCGTCGGTTTACCAATTTATATCAATATTAGCGACTTTTATGCTAAAAAATTTGGCTTAAGCATTACCTTGATTGGCTTTATATTAATTTTGGTAAGGATTATAGATATTGTGCAAGATATTTTTGTTGGCTATTTTTCTGATATTTTAGCAAAACATAAATTATATCGTAAAAAAATAATTTCCATTTCAGTAATTTGCTTATCTTTGGTATTTTACGCTTTATTTAACCCGCCTCAAATACAAAGTCAGATATTGGTTATATTATGGTTTTTTTTGGTTTCAACCCTAACTTACACTTTTTTTAATTTTGCTGTCATAAATTACGAAGCAATTGCCGCAATAGTTTCTAATAATAAAAAAGATAGAATATCGATCAATTCAGCTAAAGAGTTTTTTGGATTGATCGGGTTTTTAGTGGCAACCATTATGCCTTACGCAATATCTTCATCTTCCGATAGCAGCTTTGAGGATAGTTATTTTTTTCTAAGTATATTTTTTGTTATCATCATATTGCTGGTAAATTTTATTATTTTTTCTCGAGTCAATATTGATAACCATTATCAGAAGAAAGTATCAGCTAAAATTAATATAAAATCAGTATTTCAACATAAGAATTTTATGTTTTTTTTGGTAATTTTTGTTATTAATGCCGCGGCGGTTAGCTTTCCAACGGCAACAATAATTTTTTATGTAGAAGATGTTTTGCAACTCAAGGATAAGTTTGGAATTTTCTTATTTACATATTTCTTTGCAGCTATTTCTTTTATATTCTTCTGGAAATATCTATCGCAAAAATATGGCAAAATAAGAATATGGATTATTTCAATATTAGGTAGCGTAATAACATTTTTGTTTGCTTTTTTTATTGATGCTTCAACTGCTAATTATTTTTATTTAGTGTGCTTATTTTCTGGTATTTTTCTTGGCCCGGATCTTATAAATCCTCCAGCCTTAGTTGCCGATTTGACGCAAAATAACAAAAATGAAATATCATCTTTTTTTGCCATGTTCAATATGACGGCAAAGATTGGGCTAATGATCTCATCTTCCGCGAGTTTGATAATTTTGGGATATTTTGGTTATCAGCCTGGGCAATCTGAGAGTGAAATATCTAGCGGACAAAACATAATTCCTTATGTTTATGCTTTAATACCATGCCTACTTAAGATTGTAGTTGTTTTTTTATTAGTAAAATTCTCAAAAAAAATTACTTAATTTACTCAGAGATTTTAAAAAATATTAGTTAAAGACGGAAATTATACCAAAAACCATCTTTAATTAAATCTTTGGAAAAATATTTTTGAATTTTAAAAGCTATAAAATGAAGGCCTTATACTCATAAGGTCTAATACTATTTCCATAAATTAAGCATCTAATTACTTCATCTTTGTTGCTTTTATTATTTAATTTTAAAACTTGAAGTATCTAGATACTACGGCGCTTTAAAATTAAATCTAAAAGCAAAAATATTTTGTAATTAGATGCTTAATTTATGGAAATAGTATAAGGCTTTATGGCTTTTAAAAACAAAAAGATGAAGCTAAAATTTAATAAATACCAACCTATTTTAAAGATGGTTTTTGGTATTGTTATCAAAAGCTATGAACATAATTGCTGTCAACTTCACCAAATCTACTTTGTCTAAATTCGCATTCAATAATTTGTTGCGGAGGAATTTTTATGGAAAATGACCGACCGTCACTAAGATAAAAGATAGTAAAATTTCTATCATTATTACTTCTTTTATTACCAAGATAATCTCTAATTGCGCTATTTTTCAATTCTCTTGCCGCAACAAACTTCACTAACATTGAAGGTCGAAAAGGACACATTATTTCAGTATTAAAAGGAATGGCATATTTATTGCCGCCAAAGATATTTTGACAAGACGCTAAGATGATAAGAAAAAAAATATAGAAAAATCTAGATATTATTGCCATATTTTAATTAGGAGATACTTGGCCTATATTGCTGAATATTGCCTTTATAAACCCCGGCTCTTTATGGCCTTCAACTTTTGTATATTTTGGATAGGGGTTAATTTTTTGACTATCATTCAATGTTAATATATTAGTTTGCTTTATAATATCATCATCGCTGAAATTGATAATCAAAATTTTTCTATTGACTATTTTAGGTTTTAAAAAAGCAACTTTTTTAATATCTTGCGCAAGATAAACCCAGCTATTACTTAATTTATGATTATCTATAGATGGAGATCCCATTATATAGTAAACTTCTTTTTTAGAGCTAATCCCTTTTCTTAGGAATTTTGATTTTGATTCATCAAATATATAGCCATGTTTTATATTTCTATCAATACATGAGTTGCTAAAGATCAGCATCGTGGCAATAGCTAGTTTTATATATATTCTGTCCATTTAAAAATGATTGTTGATAAATTATAAATATAATCTAAGATGATTCATTGTAAAATACCTAAAATAATTTATACTTAAATCTATCTTTATCAACAACTTGATAATATTTTTTAAGATTACCAATTTTTCATTAATTAAGTTTAAAAATGGCAGTTCCAAAAAAGAAAACATCGCATTCAAAATCACGCATGAGAAAAGGTAGTAACGGCACTTTAAAAGGCGATCTACCAAATGTTATAACGGATTCTACAACTGGAGAATTTAAGTTGCCTCACCATATATCTTTGGATGGTTACTACAAGGGAAGAAAAGTTATAAAAGATAAAGTTAAAAAAACTCCTGAAGAATCTACTCAAAACTCTTAAAGTTTAAATAGGTGAAAGAAGAAAAGATAAAAATTGCGCTTGATTGTATGGGCGGCGATAATGCGCCAAAAATTGTTATAGAAGGCGCTGAAATAGTTGCTTCCAGCAAAAAAGATGTTCATTTTTTATTTTATGGCGATTCTAGTAAGATAAACCCACTAATCAAAAACTACCCCAAGCTTAAAAATCGATACACAATCATTCACACTGACCAAGAGATTAGCTCCGATGAAAAGCCTTCTATTGCACTTCGTCGCGGCACTCAATCTAGCATGAGGCTTGCCATTAACGCAGTTAAGGAAGGAGAGGCTGATGTTGCGGTTTCTGCAGGAAATACTGGCGCTTTAATGGCAATTGCTAAAATTGTTTTACGCCCACTTCCTTCAATCGAAAGACCAGCTATTGTTACTTCGATTCCTAATCAAAAAAATTCTGGCACAGTTTTACTTGACATGGGAGCAAATGTTGAGTGCGATTCTGATGTTTTATTTCAATTTGCCGTAATGGGTCACGCTTTTGCTAAAATAGCTCTCAAAATTAAAGATCCAAAAATTGGTATATTAAATATAGGTTCAGAAGATTTAAAGGGAAATGACGCCGTAAGAAGTGCAGCATTATTAATAAAAGAGAGCGACTTAAAAGATAATTTTTATGGCTATGTTGAAGGAAATGATATAACCAAAGGCACAGTTGATGTTGTTGTAACAGATGGATTTACAGGAAATATTTCTCTAAAAGTTATTGAGGGAACTGCTAAAATGGTAACAGAGCTTTTGCGTGAAGCTTTTAGTAGATCCTTTATATCAAAAATAGGATATTTATTAGCGAAAACAGCAATTAAAAAATCCACGCAAAAAATGGATCCAAGATTGCATAATGGTGCTATGCTTATTGGCCTTAACGGCGTTGTTGTTAAAAGTCATGGTGGCACTGATTCACTAGGTTTTTCTAATGCAATTTCGGTTGCCATATCTTTAGTTAAGGATAAAATAAATGAACAAATTAGCAATGAGCTTAAAGGTTCTGAGAGTTAGTTTTGTGGGTTTGGCAAAATAATAACATAATTTTCAATTACAGTTTTGATAATTATGATTAATTAATTTTGATAATTGATATTATACATGATCGGTTCAAAAATAGTAGCAACAGGCTCGTATCTTCCACAAAAAATTCTTAGCAACAATGATCTATCAAAAATGGTTGATACCACTGATGAATGGATCGTAACTAGAACGGGAATTAAAAATAGACATATTGCAGCTGAAAATGAAATGACTTCTGATTTGGCTTATAAAGCTGCTTTGAGTTGCATAGAATCAATAAATTTTGATCCTCAACAAATTGATATCATAATTCTTGCCACCACAACTCCAGATCTAACATTTCCATCCACCGCAGTTATAATGCAAGAAAAATTAGGCAATAAAAGCGCTTTTGCTTTTGATGTTCAGGCTGTTTGTTCGGGATTTGTTTATGCGCTAGATTTAGCTGATAGCTACATTAAATGCGGTAAGGCAAAAAATATTTTAGTTATTGGCGCCGAAACATTGTCGAGAATTGTAGATTGGCAAGATCGAAATAGCTGCGTTTTATTTGGTGATGGGGCGGGGGCTATAATTTTATCGGCCACAACAGAAGGAGAAAGTGACATACTGGCCTCTAATTTACATAGTGATGGTGGGCTAGTCGATATTTTAAAAACTTCAGGCGGCACCTCGTCAACTAAAAATGCTGGATTTATTGAAATGCAAGGTAAAGAGGTTTTTAAAAATGCTGTAGAAAAAATGTCAAGCTCGCTATTAAAAACCATTATTGATGCCAATCTTCAAATAGAGCAGATAGATTGGCTTATACCACATCAAGCCAATCTTAGAATCCTCAATTCAGTTGCCACAAAAGTTGGAATCCCTCAAGAAAGAGTCATAATTACTCTACAAAATCAAGGCAACACTTCTGCCGCCTCTATTCCTTTGGCAATCGATCATGCTAATAAAGAAGGAAAAATAATAAGGGGGCAAAATATTGCTATTGAAGCACTGGGCGGTGGTTTAACTTGGGGATCAGTTGTTTTGAGTTGGTAATTATACCATTTTCTATCTTTAATACTGCATTTAGTCAAATGTCCGACCTCAAAAACTCCGTAACTTTTGATGCATAAGAAAGAAATTGACAATGAAAAACTTAAATATCCTAAAAATATCAGAATAATGATTCAACCTCCAT
>DDCV01000159.1:0-8638 GCA_002335845.1 Rickettsiales bacterium UBA1997
ATTATTCTGCTTTTTGAAAAATCAATTGAAACTGGTGATATTGTTGAAATTGAAGGTTCAATATATGGTACTATAAAAAGATTCAGTGGTCGTTATACTTTAATTGAATGTTTTGACGGCAAGGAGATTATGATGCCAAATGAAGATTTTATAATATCGCGAGTTATTAATTGGACCTATTCCAATAAGAGGGCTAGGATAAAACTTGAGCTTGGTGTAGCATATGATTCTGACTTAGAGAAGGTTATAGAAATTATGGTTAAGTGTGCTAAAGATCACCCCAGAACTATAAATAACAATCCAGATATTGAGGTTGGCTGCTATTTAAAGGAATTTGGTGATTCAAGTGTTAATTTTGATTTATATTTTTGGGTAAATGATATAAATGATGGCTTATTCTCGCCACGAAGTGATGTCTATATGGAAATTTGGAAAGAGTTTAAAAAACATAATATATCCATTCCATTCCCGCAGCGTGAAGTTAGAATAATTAAAGATTAGAATTTGCAATGATAGAAGAAGAAAAAAAACATGTAATTGCTATCTTGGTTGATAATGAATTTGGTGCTTTGGCCCGTATTGTTGAGCTTTTTTCAGCTCGGGGTTATAATATAGAGTCATTAAATGTAGCTCCGATCAATCAAGAAAAGAAAATTTCACGCATAACTATCACTACATATGGCACCAGCAAAACAATAGATCTGATTTGTAAGCTACTCAACAGAATAGTTCCAGTGCATCGCGCTGTTGAGTTGACAAGGGAAGAAGGCTATATAGAGAGAGAGTTGGCTTTGGTTAAAGTTATTGGTGAAGAAGAAAAGAGAAAAAAAGCTCTAGAAATTGCAGATAAATATCGCACTAGCGTTGTTGATATAACTGGCAATTCGATAGTTTTTGAAATAATTGGCACCACAAAGGCGGTAGATGAGGTTTTACACAAATTGGAGCCCTTGGGTCTTGATGGAGTTTCTCGTACCGGCGCTGCTGCTGGATATAAGGGTGAAAAAAAGCTATCTACTAGCTAATACCATTTCCCATCTTTAATACTATATTTAATCTTCTTATTTTTGGTCTAAAATTTAAGCAATAAATCTTATGTATATCAATATACACGGCGATTTATTGCTTAAATTTTATCCTCAAAACTAATTTGATTAAATATAGTATTAAAGATGGGAAATGGTATAATTATATACTTATTTTCTTATTTTTAGTATAAAAATTATGCAGCAAATGTTGATTTATTGCTGAATTTTATCTAAAAACTATTTCAAAAATCAAACTACTTCACTTGCGCAAAGATCTTTAAATTTATCGTCTAAAACACTTAATTTTGATAATTAAAACATCCTCTAATTCTTGCTATCACTTTCAGGAGTTGCTTTAACTGCTTTTTTCTTGCTATTGTAAAGTGCGGCAAAATCGATTGGATTTATCATTAGTGGCGTTAAGCCTGCGTCAGAAGTTAAGTTGCTAATTATTCTTCTAAGATATGGAAATAATAGGCTTGGGCAATATATAAGAATCATTTGCTCTAATACATCATCTTTAACTCCTTCAAGAGTAAATATTCCGCCATAGATAATTTCTAGATCAAATAACACAAGTTCCTTGTCAACTTTAGCAGTGGCAATAAATTTTAGAGTTATTTCATAGCCATTATTTTCATTTATTTTTCTAGCATCAAGATCGATAGATACTTCAACATCTGGTTTACCTTTTTTTTCTAGAAAAATTCCGGGAGCTTCTGGAACTTCGAAAGAAAGAGTTTTGATATATTGTGAAATAACTTTTACATTTTGCATTATTGAAAATATTTAGAGTTTATATTGGTAACTTTTTTACTAGCAGAATCCATAATTAAAGAATTCACTGTTATTATATTTTGTAATTTTTTAACGCCTTCTAGCATATGGCCATCAGTAACGCCGCTACAGGCAAACAAAACATCTCCTTGCGCCATGTCATTGATAGCATATTTTCTTTTTAGGTCGGTAATTCCCATTTTATGAGCGCGCGTAATTTGTTTTTGATCATCATTAAAAATTAGACGTCCCATCATTTGTCCGCCTATTGTTTTAAGAGCTGCCGCCGCTAAAACACCCTCAGGCGCTCCACCAATTCCCATATAAATATCAATGTTACTTTGTGGATTAGAGCAAGAAATAACACCAGCAACATCGCCATCACCAATAAGTCTAACTCTTGCTCCCGCTTCACGAGTTTTGGCAATGATTTCATCGTGACGCGATCTTTCAAGGATCATGGCGGTTAAGTCTGAAATCTGGCATTTTTTAGCTTGAGCTAGATTTTTAAGATTTTGCTCAATATTGTTATCAAGATCAATAATACCATCAGGTAGTCCGCCGCCAATTGCTATTTTATCCATATAGACATCGGGAGCATTTAAAAAACATCCCTTATGGGCAAAGGCAATAACTGCCAGCGATGATTCACCAGCATGAGCGCAAATTGTTGTTCCTTCTAGCGGATCAAGAGCAATATCAATTTGAGAGCCACCTTGACCGACCTCTTCGCCAATAAAAAGCATAGGAGCTTCATCTCTTTCTCCCTCACCAATCACAACAGTTCCTGAAATATTAGCTTCATTTAAAGTTTTTCTCATAGCTTTAACTGCTGCAGCATCGGCAGATTTTTCATCGCCTTTACCAACCCAATCATAGCAAGCAATAGCAGCATTTTCAGATGTTTGCAATATTATATTTGACAGGCTTGATATTTTATTGGTCATTTTTTCTTATTTTATCTGCTATATATATTCTTTTTGCACTTAAAAGCCTAAATTAGATGACATAAATCAATGATTTTTACATCAGGTATTTTAGTGGCTAAATTAACAATACATATAATTAATTGTTAGATTAATAAGCAACTTAAAATCTTTCACGTATAAAATAATCATCAATTTTGGCTAAAAAATGACAAGTTGACAATTTTAATACCAATAAATAGTCTGTCTGCTTCAAAGAACTTAGCTGATTTACTTTTTGAGAAAGTCTATTTTTCAAGAAAATTTTTAGGGAAAATTTATAAATCCTAAAAACTAAATGTTGTCAGCACTATAAAAATTATCAAATAATGTCAAAAAGATTTAATGCAAAAAAGAAGCTCAGTCGTAAATTAGGCGGTAGCCTTTGGGGTCAGGCCAATGATCCTTATCACAGAAGAAATTATAAACCAGGTCAACATGGCGCCAATTCTAGAACAAGAGTTAGTGACTTTGGTACTCAGCTTAAAGCTAAGCAAAGAATGAAATTTTCATATGGTAATATTTCTGAAAAACAATTTCATAATATTTTCGTTCAAGCTTCAAAAATAAAAGGTGATGTTAGTGAAAACTTCATATCTTTACTTGAACTTCGTTTGGATTGTGTAATTTATCGCGCTAATTTTGTTCCAACTGTTTTTGCGGCAAGACAATTTGTTAATCACAAACATATAAAAGTGAACGGCGCTGTGATTAATATTCCATCTTATCGCTTAAAAATAGGTGATGTTGTTGAGGTTTGTGAAAAATCACGCAAAGTTAATATGGTTATCGAATCTTTAGATAAGCTAGAAAGAGATGTTCCAACTTATCTAGCCTTAGATAAAGATAATGCTTCGGTTAAAATCGTTGAAAAACCATCTTTTGCAGAAGTTCCTTACGCTATTGAAATGCAGCCAAATCTTATCACGGAATTTTATTCTAGATAATGCCAATCCCAAACTTTAATAATTATTTAACCTTCTTATTTTTGGTCTAAAATTCAATCAAGAAATCTTATGTATATCAATATACACCGCACTTTCTTGATTGAATTTTATCCTCAAAACTAATTTATTTAAGAATATCATTAAAGGCTGGAATTGGTATAATTAGCAATATTTAAAAATTGCCTAATTGATAAATTTTCGGGGCGCAATTTGCTGTCTATCCCTAATTTTTCTAGGGAAAAGGTGGGGTCTATAAATAATGATTTTAGAGATTTCTTAAGCATTTTGCGTCTTTGATTAAAAGCAACGGCAACAACTTTTTCCAATCTTTTAAATTCATCAAAATCTACTACATCGACCTTAGGTGTTATTTGAATTATAGCGGAAGTCACTTTTGGCTGGGGCTTAAATACCGAGTTATTAACAATGAAATTGATTTTTGTTTCACATAAATAATTAATCATTACCGATAAGCGGCCATAATTTTTATCGCCAACTTTGGCAACAATTCTTTGTGCCACTTCTTTTTGCACCATCAAGGTCATTGAAGATATTTTATCAGAAACTTTGAGCCATTTAAATATAAGTATAACCGAAATATTGTAGGGTAGATTGGCTATTATTTTAAATTTCTTATTATCAAAAATATTCGATTCATCTATTTTTAAAGCATCTTCTTCAATTATTTGTAGCTTTTGGCCATAAAATTGCTGTATTTCATGCAAGATATTTAGGCATCTTTGATCCTTCTCAATTACTATAAGTTTTTTGATATTTTGATCAAGAATCGACTTTGTTAAACTTCCAGGCCCTGGGCCAATTTCAAGAATCAACTCATCTTCTAAGCTGCCGGCCGATCTAACAATTTTATCGGTAAAATTTTTATCTAAGATGAAGTTTTGACCCAAGGATTTTTTAGCATCTAGCTGGTATTTTTTGATAAAATCACTAGTGCTTAAAAGTGTCATAAAATATTTGGGTTTTTTGCGATAATTTGTGTAATTTTTACTATATTACTTTCCGGTGAGGTGATACTTGGAAATGTTTCAAATTCAAAATCATATATTTTTTTGCTATCTTCAATCTCTTCTGGTAGCTTCTTACCCTTTAAAAAAAGGCAATAACCATCTTTTTGTAAAAATCTTAATGCGTGTTCTAGTAGCTTTGGCAAAGGAGCTAGTGCTCTTGAGGTGATGCAATCAAATTTTAATTCTCCAATTTCTTCAAGCTTGGCTTGATGTATGAAAATGTGATTTGATGATAAATGCTTGGCTTGGCGCAGAAATTCAGATTTGCGATATGATTTTTCAACCAAATGCATTTCTTTGATACCTAAAATTGATAAAATTATTCCAGGCAAACCACAGCCACTGCCAAAATCAGCAAATTTTGTATTCTTATTATCAATAAATTTCATAAGTTGGGCGCAATCAAGAATGTGACGATCCCAAATATCATTAATGGTGGATTTACCTATAAAGTTATATTGAAGATTTTGTTGCAAAATCAAAATGACAAAATCTTCAATACTGGTTATTTGAGCTGGTGTAAGATCATAAAATTCGTTGATTTTATTGAGTGTAGAGTTTTTTTTGATTTCAATTTGCATTATCAATGCTGATATTATTATTTAATAAATAAAAAAACTTGACGATGAAGTTGTAATAATCAAGATTATAAAACCTTCAAAATCTATAGAAAAGCCAAAAAAACAAGCTAAATTTATTTAAAATCAACCTTAATTCTACCAATTAAATGAAAATATCAGCAAAAGTTAAAAAAATTCTTGCCAATTACGAGAGTGATAATCCAGGCACCAAAACCAATTTAGCAAATATTTTAATGCATGGTAAATTGGGTGGTAGTGGTAAAATGGTTATTTTGCCAGTAGATCAAGGTTTTGAGCATGGTCCAGATCGTAGCTTTGCAGTTAATGAAGCTGCTTATGATCCGCATTATCATTTTCAATTAGCAGTTGATGCTGGTCTCAATGCTTATGCAGCGCCTTTAGGCATGATTGAAGCTGGCGCCGATACATTCGCTGGAGCTATTCCTACAATTCTTAAAGTCAATTCCTCAAACTCTTTATTTAACGGTGGTACAGCTCCTTATCAGGCTACTACAGCTTCAGTTCAGGACGCTTTAAGACTTGGTTGTAGTGCGATTGGTTTTACAATTTATCCAGGATCTGACGCAGCTCTTGATATGTTTGAAGAGATTCGTGAAATGTCACAAGAAGCTAAATCTCATGGCTTAGCTGTTGTTATTTGGTCTTATCCAAGGGGCGGTGATATATCAAAAATTGGTGAAACTGCCGTTGATATTTGCGCCTATGCCGCTCACATAGCTGCACTTTTAGGAGCTCACATTATTAAGGTTAAGCCTCCAACTCAGGCTTTAGAAAATCTTGAGGCAGTTAAAATTTTTGAAAAAGTGCAAATACCAGTTGATACAATTGAGCAAAGAGTAGGTCATGTTATCAAGGCATCATTTGCTGGCCGCAGAATCATAGTTTTTTCTGGCGGAGGTGCAAAAGGTGAGGCTGATGTTTATAATGAGATTCGCGGTATTTACAGAGGAGGTGCTAATGGCTCGATAATTGGTCGCAATACTTTTCAGCGCCCAAGAAAAGAGGCTCTAGAGATGCTTGAAAATATTATTAAGATTTATCAGGGTAAGTATTAGTTTTTTCTAACTAATTTTTTAATCTTTTCTACCTCAAAATTGGTCAAGGGGCCGCGATGGTGAAATATTATTTTACCCTCCTGATTCAATAAGAAGCTTTCGGGGGTTCCTTGTAGATTGATTTTTTGACCTAGTTTATTGCTGCTGTCAGTTGCTACTATCTCATAGGGATTTCCCGCGCTTTTTAAAAACTCTTTGGTTTTTATATCAATATCTCGCCAAGCAATGCCATATAGTTTTAAATTTTTCTGATTTTTTAATTTCATCAACAAGCTATGCTCTACTTTGCATGAGCTGCACCATGAGGCAAAAAAGTTGATTAAGCTATATTGTTGCTTTAGATCTTTATCGCTAAAAAATTGTTTTTGATCATTTAGTAGTGGTAGTGAAAATTGTGGAAAATGGCTTATTTGTAGTGAATTTTGTTGATTTGCGATCTTGTGGGTGCCAAAAGCAATGATATTAAGTATTGCTATAAAAATAATTAGCGGAGTAAATTTTTTCATTTCAAGAATAAAATTATATATTAAATGACTGATTTTTCTTTTAACCTAAAAAAATGTAATGGCAAGGCGCGTTTAGGTGAGGTGAAATGCGCTCATGGATCTATCCAAACTCCAGCATTTATGCCAGTTGGCACTTGTGCTACAGTAAAAGCCATGAAAGCAAGAGATGTCAAGGCTAGCGGTGCTGAGATTATTTTGGGCAATACTTATCATCTAATGCTTCGTCCTGGTGCTGATTTAATTGCGGATTTTGGTGGCTTGCATAAATTTATGAATTGGGACTTGCCAATTTTAACNNGAGTTTTCTTCGCATATTGATGGTGCTAAATATTTTGTAACGCCAGAAGAATCGATTAATATTCAATATAAATTGGGTAGTGATATTACGATGATTTTTGATGAATGCGTATCTTACCCAGCCACTTATGAAATTGCAAAAAAGGCCATGGAACGCTCAATTTTATGGGCTAAAAGATCAAGAGAGGCTTTTATTGAAAGGCCGGGCTATGGTATTTTTGGCATTATGCAAGGCTCCACTTTTGCAGATTTGCGCCAAGAATCATCAAAAAAATTAGCTGAAATTGGCTTCGATGGTTACGCCATTGGTGGTTTGGCAGTGGGTGAGGGGCAAGATATTATGTTTAAAACTCTTGATTATTCTTGTGATTTTTTGCCCAAGGACAAGCCGCGCTATTTGATGGGCGTGGGCAAGCCAGCGGATATTGTTGGCGCTGTGGCGCGCGGTGTTGATATGTTTGATTGTGTCATGCCAACAAGATCGGGCCGAACTGGTCAAGCATTTACAAGAGATGGGGCGGTTAATATTAGAAATGCTAAATATCGCACAGATGACAAGCCTTTAGATGAAAAATGTCTATGCTATGCTTGTCAAAATCACAGCAAAGCTTATTTGCATCATTTGGTAAAAATGAATGAGATCTTAGGATCAATGTTACTTAGTGAACATAATATTTTTTACTATCAGGATTTGATGAAGGATATTAGGCAAGCTGTAGCGGAAGATAATTTTGATGATTTTAAACAGCAATTTTTTACATAAATTTAACATTATTAACTAGTTGTACTATTCCCATAAATTAAGCATCTAATTACAAAATATTTTTGCTTTTAGATTTGATTTTAAAGCGCCGCAGTATCTAGATACTTCAAGTTTTAAAATTAAATANNTATTGACGGATCTGGGTTTAATACCTACATTCAATCTTCTTATTTTTGGTCTAAAATTCTATTGGTGCGCGGGTTAATATTTGGCGTAAATTTTAGCTAATACCAATTCCCATCTTTAGAAGTGCTATTATGCTAGCTTCAGACAAAAAAGATGACGCATAATGGTGCTTCTAAAGATGGGAATTGGCATTATTCTTTGTTGGCAATGATTATTTTTGTAGATCATTTAGCAGTTTTATTTGCTTATTTTGGGCTAGGATTTGAGTCATTTTGTATTTTTTATTTTAGCTAGATCCTTGATTTACAAGACTTAAGGAGCAAACATCTGTGCCCCTAGGGGCACAGATGTTTTGTAAATTTATCGCTGGATATCTTGCTCTACAAATTTTATTAAATTTTAAATCTTGATTCGGTTTTCGAATACCAAAATGCTGCAGTTAAAAGTTAACTAGTTAGGGCGCGACTTAATAATACCAAAATCCATCTTTAATTAAATCTTTGGCAAAATATTTTTGAACTTTAAAAGACATAAAGCCTCAGCC
>DDCV01000159.1:8681-10489 GCA_002335845.1 Rickettsiales bacterium UBA1997
TTTTAAAGATGGTTTTTGGTATAAGTTAAGAAAGTTATTGATAGTAAAGCCTTAGCTTTTTAATAATACCAAAACCCATCTTTATTAACCCACATATTTTTCAATATTGAGCCTTGGTGTTTCACAGTTCATTATCAATTTTAAATCAAGTTAGTTTTATGAAAAAATTATTTATTTACGCTGCACTATTTAGTCTAACCGCAAATTATGCAATGGCGCAGATCGTTAATGGCGCAGTAGAAAATGCTAAATCTATTCGTGACGCAAGGCAGGAAAATAGGCAAGAAATTAGGCAAGATAGAAGAAATAACCGTCAAGAAAATAGATCCGATAAAAGAGATGGGCGTCAGGAAAATAGATCAGAAAAGCGCGGTGAATTTCGTGAAAAAAGACAAGATAGAAGGCAGGATAGAAGGCAGNNGCAGGATAGAAGGCAGGATAGAAGAGAAGATAATCAAAATCGAAGAAGTGAGTCTGCTGGATCTGATGCAGATTATCAAGTCAATAATCAACAAGAGTTAAATCCAGGGCAAAGAAAGTTTCGCAAAAGCATAAGCTCGCTACCCGAAAATATTCAGGAAAGAATTAAGCAAAAGAGAGAAATTGTTAAAAATCTACCTCCTGAAAAAAAACAAGCATTTAAGGCCGAAAGAAAAAGGCATCGTGACGCAGTTAAGCAAATTATCGGAAGGGATGATTTTTATAATAATGAAGATTTGTAGCTAGATATGCTTGGAAATATTCTTTTTATTGGTTGTGGCAAGATGGGTTCAGCAATGGCTCAAGCCATAATTTCCAACCCCAAAATTAACAATGAGCAAATCAAGATTGTTAAGAGATCTATCATAATTGATGAGGCTTTAAACAATATTGAAATTTGCCACAATGTTACTGATTTTCCACAAAGCTACAAGGCTGATGTAGTTTTTCTTTGTGTTAAGCCACAAAATATTGACGACACTTTGCAAGATTTTATAAAATCAGCAAAATTCCACAAAGATACCATATTTATTTCAATCATTGCTGGAAAAAACATATCATATTTTTCTAAAATTTTAGGCATCAACACTAAAATAATAAGAACCATGCCCAATTTGGCCATAAAAGATGATTGTGGTATTTTGCCTTATTTGGCAAGTTCAAATATAAATAAAGATGAGGTAAATTTAATAACTGATTTATTCACAAAATCAGCCACTGTTTTTGATGTCAAAGATGAGTCATTATTTGATGTAATCACAGCAATTTTTGGCTGTGGCCCTGCTTATATTTTACTGCTACAAGAAATATTGCATGAAATTGCCATAAAGGGTGGGTTGGATAATAAATTATCAGAAGAACTAATTAAAAAGCTATTTTTCGGCACTTCCTTGATGGCTAATAATTCAGCAGATTTTACCAAATCAAGATTAGAAGTTACTAGTAAAAACGGCGTAACTCAATCCCTAACTGAAAAGCTACAAGAAAACGAATCTCTAAAAAATCTATTTAACAACGCAATAAATAATGCAATTGCCAGATCAAAAGAGCTTTCTTAGAAATAAAGATAAGGAAGTTTTAGCTTTTTTTGTTATCTCAAGAATTTTTGCTATCTTTGCTAGCGCAGTTTTTATATCAGATGTTGGAGATTATCAAAAATATGCCCAAAATATTATCTCTCTTGGCTTGATGCCATATGCAGATTTTTCTTTTCAATATCCACCACTCTCTTTGTTGCCAATTTATTTTTCAGGAATTTTTTTATCAGAAATATACTATAAAAGCTATTTAATAATATTTTCGTGCTTGATGATGGCGATAGATTTTTC
>DDCV01000013.1 GCA_002335845.1 Rickettsiales bacterium UBA1997
GTATTATATTTTGCGCAATGCTTGTTCAAGATCTGCTATAATATCTTTTTCATCTTCAATACCAATTGAAATTCTCACTACATCTTCACTAGCACCCGCTAATTGCTTTTCATTATCGCTAAGCTGACTATGTGTTGTGGTTGATGGGTGAATTATAAGAGTTCTAGAGTCTCCAACATTTGCAACATGGGATATTAGTTTACAAGAATCTACCAATTTCTTACCGGCATCATCCCCACCCTTAATTCCAAATGTAAATACTGCTCCATAACCATTATTTAGATATTCTTGAGCTAAATTATTATAAGGACTAGATTCTAACCCTGGATATTTTACCCAATCAACTTTCTTGTGAGATTCTAGAAATTTCGCCACTTTTAAAGCGTTCGAGCAATGTTTTTCCATTCTAAGTGGCAAAGTCTCGAGTCCTAACATAGTTAAAAAGGCGTTCATTGGTGCCATAACAGCTCCTAGGTCTCTAAGTCCGACCGCAATTCCTCTAAAGGTAAAAGCCATTTTGCCACAGGCTTCATGAAATTTTAAGCCGTGATATGAAGGATCAGCCTTGGTTAGAAGTGGAAATTTATTACTCTGGCCCCAATCAAAGTTGCCGCTATCTATAACTATTCCACCTACGGCAGAGCCGTTGCCAGTGAGGAATTTTGTTGTTGAATTGATAATTATATCAGCGCCATTTTCTATTGGCCTAGTTAAGGCCGCAGTTGCAATTGTATTATCAACTAACAATGGAATACCATTATCATGAGCAACCTTGGAAATTGCCTTAATATCGGCAACTGCACCCTCTGGATTTGACAGGCTTTCAACAAAGATAAATTTGGTTTTTGGCGTGATAGCTTGCTGTATTTCTTCTAAATTTTCCACATCAACAAATTCAACATTCCAACCAAACTGCTTGAATGAATTTTTAAATTGATTGATAGATCCGCCATATAATTTTTTTGCTGCAATAAACTCATCACCAGATTGCAATAAATTGTGAAAAGCAGTAAGTTGCGCTGCGTGACCAGAAGAGCAAGCCACCGCTCCTACTCCACCCTCAACAGCGGCCATTCTTTCTTGCAAAGCTGAGATTGTTGGATTTGTTAGCCTAGAATAGATATATCCAACCTCCTTTAGCGAAAAAACATTTGCTGCGTGTTCTGCACTTTTAAAAATAAAAGCAGCCGATTGGTGTATGGGAATTTGCCTTGCCCCAGTTTCATCAGGATTATTACCGGCATGAACACATAGACTGCTTAATTTCATGTTATTTAAATTATATTTAGGACAGGTACCATATGCAAAAATTGTTTAGGGTAAAAACTATATAAAGCAACTCAACTTTTTCAACACTATTTCGTTAAATATTAACCAGTGCGCTGATTAGTTGAATCCTTTATTAAGTTAAAATTTATTTAATGAGTTGGGGCTAGGTTCGCTGGCGATAATTTCAATTTTATCTTTTGTAAGATATTGATCTATTACTATTTTATGAGCGTGAAGACACAATCTATCGCTGATATCTTTTTTAAGAACTGATTTGCCGCCATATTTCACATCATTAATAATTGGATGACCCAATTCCTTCATGTGAACCCTGAGTTGATGAGTTCTGCCAGTTATTGGTCGCAATTCAATAAGACAATAATCTGTGAATTTACGCAAAATCTTGAAATCAGTTATTGCCTCTTTGCCTTCTTCAAAATCTGGCAGAACTTTTTCATTTTTACCTTGAATTTTTTTGCGTAGAGGGATGTTTATTTTACCGTGATTTTTTGTAGGAATGCCATTTACTAATGCGATATAGGTTTTTTTGATATTTTTATTCTTAAATGAATCAATCAAAAATTCAGCGGCGCTTTTGCTTTTTGCCATGAGCAAAATACCACTAGTATCTTTATCCAAGCGATGAACTAATTGATATGAATGATGCTTGGCAAAATCATCAACAGAAATTTTGATGCCACTTCCACCTTGCGTGGCAAGACCCGATGGTTTATTGATAGCAACGAAATCTTTATCTTCATATACTATCCAAGATTGGAACTTTTTGAGTTGCGACTGATTAAGAAAAGTTTTTTTGACTGAAATAGTTCGTAAATTTATATCAGAGATAATTTCTAAATTATCATTTTCTTGCAAGCGATATGAGGCCGGATGTGTTTTTGAATTTACTTTAATTTTTTTTTGACGAAGTAATTTTTGCGATAAAGCAAAGGAAATATCAAATATTTGGCACAAGGATTTATCAAGTCTAAAGCCCGAATGATCTTTGCTTATTATTAATTTCTTCATGAAAAAAATATTTTCATCAAATAAAAGCCAAAAAACACAGCAATAATAGCCAATATCATTGAAATAACGGCATATGTAACAGCATAAATATGTTGCCCAGCTGTTATAAGGCGAAAAAAATCAAGAGAAAAGGTAGAGAATGTGGTAAAGCCGCCAAGAAATCCAATAAGTGCAAAGCTTTTTAAATTAGGATTAATATTGTTAAAATTCCTAATCAAAAAATAATATAAAATTCCTGCCAAAATAGACCCGATAACATTAATGCCCAATGTTGCCCAAGGAAACTTAGTTAGTGCAACATTGCTTTCTCTAACAAATTTTGTGATAAAATCAGATAGTAAAAAGCGTGAAACTGACCCCAATGCGCCACCAACAGCTATTAATAGTAAGTTCATTTAATTAGAATCTAGTCCAAAATCCCTATGCAAGGCTCTCACGGCTAGCTCGCCATATTCCTTAGAAATCAAGACTGATATTTTAATTTCTGAGGTCGATATTAATAATAGATTAATACCCTTACTTGCCAAAGTCTTAAACATAGTGTGGGCCACGCCAGTATTGCTAATCATGCCGACGCCAATGACAGAAATTTTAGCAATATTTTCATCAATCAAAAATTCTTCATATTTGATTTCTTTTTCAATGGATTTGATAGCAATTTTAGCTCGCTCTAACTCTTCTTTAGTTGTGGTAAAAGTGATATCGATAAAATTACCATCAGCGCTAACATTTTGAACGATCATGTCAACATTTATACCTTCCTTTGCTAGGGAGCCAAAAATTATTGCTGATAATCCAGAATGATCAGGCATTTTCATTAAAGTTAATCTTACATCATTTTTGCTGTAGCTTATACCTGTTATTACTCTGCTTTCCATAATTTCTTCATTATTATTTACTAAAATTGTTCCTGACTTTTCATTAGCTTCTTGAAAAGTTGATAACACACGCACGCGAACATTGTGTGTCATAGCCATGACTACAGAGCGAGTTTGTAAAACTTTTGAACCGCTATAAGCCATCTCCAGCATTTCTTCATAGGTTATTTTATCTAATTTGCTAGCTTTGTCTGTTATGCGGGGGTCTGTGGTATAGACGCCGTTAACATCGGTATAAATATCACAAATATCAGCTTTTACAGCTGCTGCCACTGCAACTGCAGAAGTGTCGGATCCGCCACGACCAAGAGTTGCAACCCTGCCATCCTTTTTGGTAACACCTTGAAAGCCGGCTACCACCAAAACATCATGATTATTTAGTGCCTTTAATAAAAATTCGCCATCAATTGATTTTATTTTGGCTTTACTATTAGTTTCGTCGGTAATAATTGGTATTTGCCAACCTAAAAAAGATCTAGCTTTGTAGCCCATTGACTGCAATTGCAAAGCTAAAATTCCACTAGTTATTTGCTCGCCACTAGCAGTAACGGAATCATATTCGGCTAGACTTTCTGGCGAGGTGAGATTTGAAACTTCATTACAATAGCCAACTAACCTGTTAGTTACTCCCGACATAGCAGAAACAACAACTATAACTTTGTTTTTTTTATCAAGCTCGTTTTTAACTTTATTAGCAACATTTTTAATACGCTCAATATCGCCAACTGAGGTACCGCCAAATTTCTGAACAATTAACATTAAATATAACTTTTTGTCGAAGATTTAGGTTGGAGTTTTTGAATTAGCTATTTTAAGCTCCCAACAATATAAATCTATTATAATTAATTATTTTTGAAATATGCAACAATTTAGAAATTTAACTGATAAAATTTATTTTAAAGTATTTCTCGGTTTTATCGCGGTGAGTTTTGTAATGTTTGGAGTGAGTAGCTTTTTAGTAGGAGATGTTAATGAATGGGTTGTTAAAATTGGTGATAAGCAAGTTAGTAAAAGAGAATTTTCGCAATTAATACAAAGACGAAGTTCGGCATCTTTAAGAGAAATGGGGGATGAAGAAGCTGTTGCCTATCTAAATTCTGATAAATTTCAACAAGACGCATTATCAAGCTTGGTAAATCAAAAACGATACGAGATTTTAGGTGAGCACTTTGATTTTATTGCTGATTATGACTTAATATTGCAAGAAATTGCTCGAGATGTCAATTTTCGTAATTTCGAAGGCAAGTTCGATCGCGATAGTTTCAGTAATTTTTTATTATATAATGGCATTGATGAAAGTGACTATATCGAGTCTTTGAGTAAAAATATTTCGGCAGAAATAGTGATCAAATCAATTTCGGCCAGCGCTCCTATAAAAAGCAGCATAGCTATTGCGCAAGAAGAGGCCTATCGTCAATTAAGAGTAGTTGATATTATTAACATAACTAGCAAAAATATCACCAATATCGAAGCGCCAACAGATGATGAAGTGAATCAATTTTATAGCAAAAACGCAGAAAAATATGTTGAGCCTGAGAGGCGCGCAATAACTTATCTTGAATTTTCAAAAGAAGATTTAACTAAAAATGTTAAAATTAGCGAAGAGGAGTTGTTGACTTATTATCAAGATAATATGGATCAATATGTGGAAGGTCAAATAAGAGACAGCCTGCATTTGATGTTTGATGATTATGACGAGGCTGATTCATTTTTAAAAAAATATGAATCATCTCTCAAAGATGATAAAGCCGATCCCGTTTCTAAATTTTCCACTCTTGCCAAAAAAATATTACAGCAAGATGAGGATTCCATAGAGCTGAATAATATAGGTCGAGATTCCATCTTTCCTGAGCTAGCAAATGTTATTTTTAATTTGCAAATTAATCAACATAGCTCGGTAGTAAAATCAACTATCGGCTATCATATTGTGTTGTTAACGAATATTCACAAACCTAAACAAATGGGTTTTGATGAGGTAAAAAATGATATTGAAATCGCTTTAATTGACCAAAAAAGAGAGGAAATATTACAACATAAATTAAGCGAAATTGATGATAATTTATTACTTACCAACTCCATATCAAAAACTGCCAAAAGATTTGTACTAACTCACAAATCCGATCCAATAATAATTGATTCGCTGGGATTTAATAAAAAAAATACAAAAGAAAAAGTAGTGGAAAAATTCAGTGAATTCTTGAGTAGAGCTTTTTCTTTAGAAGAGGGCCAAATATCAGAGATAATACATGATATAAAGGCTGACAAGCTATATGTATTCAAGGTACAGAAAATTATCGAAGAAAGGCAAAAAGAGTTAGAAAAAATCAAGCAGCAAGTTGTATCTGATTTTTTACAAGATAAAAGAACCAAGAAATTGCAAGAATTAAGTCAAAAAATAGAGCAGGAAGTATCTAGTAACCCAGCATCTTTTGCTAACATTGCCAAGAAATATAATTTAAAAATTGATAAGGGAGTTGAGTTACCAAGGGAATATATGGTAACATTAGAAGATGATAGCAAAGTTCCTTATAAAAACAAGTTTTTGCTAGAGGTGTTTAAGTTAAATATTGACCAATCCACTCCTGCCATAATGGGCAGCAAAGATATATATTTTATAGCTAAGCTAAATAAGATATCACAAAAAAATATTCCTAAAAAAGATCATGCTAAAATTTTAAATTTATCCAAAAGTCGCTTTCGTCAAGAGATGATAGATGAATTTAACCAATATTTAACTGACAAGTATAAAGTCAGAATTAATAAAAAGGCGCTCTCAGGTGGTTTATAATTTAGATCAAAAACAATTTGCCAAGATTAAGGATTCGGGTGAGGGCTTTGTCTTTTTTAAAAAAATTAGCTCTGATTTTATAACCCCGGTTCTATCCTTTGCTAAATTATCGCAGAAATATAGCAGTAATCTTTTTCTATTTGAGTCGGTAGAAAAAGGTAGCAATAAGGGGCGCTTTTCTGTGATAGGACTTGATCCTGATATGATATGGAAGTGCCAAGATAATAAATCTTTTATAAATGAAAAAGCAGCCATAGATAGAAATTTATTTACGGAGCAGAAAAATGATGGCAAGCGTGACAATATAAATAATCTAAGAAATTTTATCAATAAATCACAAATAAATTGGAAAAATACCAAATATAATAATTCGCAATTGCCATCAATATGTAGCGGAGTTTTTGGCTATATGGGCTATGATATGGTTAATCATATGGAGCAAATGAATAATAAAGTTCATAATGATGATATTGCCATTCCTGATTCTATTTTTATCAGGCCGCAAATCATTATTGTTTTTGACAGCTTGTTTGATGTTGCTTTAATCTGTGCGCCAAGATTCAAAGATAGTGATGTTGATTATGATATTTTGCACAGCAAGATAGAATCAGTGGTGCAAATTTTAGAAGCGCCTTATTCTCAAGATGCAAAGCCAATCTCTGATATTGAGTTTGATTTTAAGTCAAATTACACTCAGGAGCAATTTTGTAAAATTGTTGAAAAATGCAAAGATTATATCAAAAGTGGTGATATATTCCAGGTGCTGCCATCTCAGCGTTTTATTTCTGATTTTCCTTGCCAGATAGATGAATTTGACTTTTATCGCTCCCTTAGATCAATTAACCCATCGCCATTTTTATTCTATTTAAAATTTGATGATTTTGTTATTACAGGCTCAAGTCCAGAAATAATGGCTTCTTTAAAGGAGAAAATAGTTACAATTAGGCCTTTAGCCGGAACAAGAGAAAGAGGTGTGGATAAAGAGGAAGATCAAAAAATTGCACAGGACTTACTTCATGATAAAAAAGAAATAGCTGAACATTTAATGCTAATTGATTTGGGGCGTCATGATGTGGGTAGAGTTTCTAAAGATGGTTCTGTTAGAGTAACTGAGCAAATGATTATTGAGAATTACTCGCATGTTATGCATATTTCATCAAATGTTGAGGGTATTTTGAAAGATGATTGCGATGCTTTAGATGTGCTAATTTCTGGATTTCCTGCTGGCACAGTTAGCGGTGCACCAAAAATCAGAGCAATGGAAATAATAAATGAAATTGAAAAAGAGAAAAGAAGTTTTTATGCAGGATGCGTTGGTTATTTTGCCAGCAATGGTGATATGGAAACTTGTATTACCCTACGATCAGCTTTAATAAAATTAGGTAAAATTTATCTGCAAGCTGGTGCTGGCGTGGTTTTTGATTCAAAGCCAGAATCAGAATATCAAGAATGCATTAATAAAGCTTACGCCCTAATAAAAGCTTGCATGAATATTAAAAATTTTAACCATAAATAAGCAATCAAAGATAAGAATTGCGGTAAACTAATTATAAAATTATTTGATTATGAAAAAAATTATCCTCCTTGCCTTTTTTTTAGCTCTGTCTTCTTGTTATTCATCGCAGTTTAATAGCGATTTTGAGTTGATGAGCAATGACATTGAAAGCGGATCTATTGTTAAAAAAGATCATATTTTCAATGGTTTTGGCTGCGTCGGTAACAATATTTCACCGCAATTAAGCTGGAAAAATGCTCCACAAAATACCAAAAGTTTTGCTCTCACTGTCTATGATCCCGATGCTCCAACGGGTAGCGGTTGGTGGCATTGGGTGGTTTTGAATATCCCAAAGCATTATGATAATCTGCCAAGAGATTTTGGCGGCAAGGAAGAGTTTCGCTTTAAAAATAATATAATTCAAATCAGGAATGATTATGGCAGTCATTCCTTCGGCGGTCCATGTCCTCCAAAAGGCGATAAACCACATCGCTATATTTTTACATTATACGCTTTAAAAACTGATAAAATAATGCTCAATAGATTTTCAAGCGCTGCTAAAGCAGGGTTTATGATCAATTCTAATATAATTGATAAGGCCAGCTTTGTCGCTAAATATGGTAGATAATTAACCAGTGTAATAGTCAATAGAATTAGAGAAACCTTATGAAAAACTAAAATTCATCTTTGTAAAATCATGGTAAAGATTTTTGCTCATCGAGGTTTTGCTACAAAACATTGTCCGGAAAATTCAATATTAGCTTTAAAAAAAGCTCATGAAATGAAATTTGATGGCGTAGAGTTTGATCTATGGTTTATTGATGGGGAATTTGTAGTTGTTCACGATCATCCAAGTCATAAGCAGATAAAAAATCTACCACGATTAGCCGATTTTTTACAATTTCATAATGATTTTTACTATTGGTTGGATTTTAAAAATTTAAACTCCCAAAACTACATCGCAGCTATTTCAAGAGTGAGGCAGGACATTATTTTATCTAAAATAGATTTAGATAGATTCTATTTTGCGCCTTACATAGATAATTATAATTTTGCCAAAGAAGTTTTTTACCAAGCTCGAAGATTAATCGATAAAAAACTAAAAATAACTGCTATTTTTCAAGATAAAAACAAATATCAACAATTAAAAAGTTTGATAAAAAATGAGAATATCAATCACCTTTCGATTCAATATGAGTTGATTAATAAAGATCTAATAAAAGATATGAGGGGCAAAGAGCTGCTAGCGTGGACTATAAAAAGCAAATATTGCTTTGATAAAATTAGTAGCATGGGAGTGAAAATTTGCGCCAGTGATATTATTATACCAAAATCCTTATAAAACATTTTTGCCCCTAGGGGCAAAAATGTTTGCTCCTTAAGCCTTATAAATAAAGAATTCATTTAAAATAAAAAACACAAAATGACCAAAATTCGTTGATTTGCAGAGGTCTTTTAAAAACTATCTCAAAAATAAGAAGGTTATTAACCTGTGCACTTACTTCATTTTAAAAATGGCGCAATACCAATTCCATATTTAATCTTTATATTTTTAAGCTAATTAAATAAAATATATGAAAAATTTTTTTCTATTTATCATTATTTATTTCTCATCAATTTCTTCGGGCTTTGCCTTAGGTTCTGTTGAGATTTC
>DDCV01000098.1:0-1955 GCA_002335845.1 Rickettsiales bacterium UBA1997
AAGGCAAAGTCACATGAAAAAAAAGGTGAAATTGAAGAAGCGCAAAAATATTATAAAATAGTTTTAGACATATTTCCTAAAAACAAAAGAGCACAGCTTGGTTTGATTGATTTAAAAAGATCAAATAAAAATTTTGTTACTACAAACCCACCCCAAGATATTATTAAACAATTAATCAACTTATATAACCAAGGTCAATTTCAGCTGGTTGTTGAACACAGTCAAAAACTTTTGAAACAACATCCAAAAGCTTTTGTTATTTGGAATATTTTAGGTGCTGCTCATAAAGGTTTGGGTAATACTGATAAAGCATCATTATCTTTTAAAAAGACAACAGAATTAAACCCAAATTTTGCTGATGGTTATAATAATTTAGGTGCAAGCCTTCATAATCAGGGGATGTTGAAAGAGTCTATGTTGGCTTATCATAAAGCAATATCATTAAGGCCAAATTATGTAGAAGCTTACAGTAATTTGGGTGTGCTTCTTCAAGAAAATGGTAAAATTAAAGAGGCCATAGAAAGCTATAAGAAAGCAATATCCATTAATCCTGATTATGCTGAAGCACATAACAACATTGGCAATGCTTTTCGTGATCAAGCTAAATTAACAGAAGCTATAGGTTCTTATAATAGGGCAATTTCAATTAAGCCTGACTACGCTGAAGCATACTGTCATATGGGTATTGCGTTGAATGATCAAGGAAAGCTAAATGAGTCTATAGAAGCATATGAAAAAGCAACAACTTATAAACCTTCTTATATTGAGGCATGGACAAACGGTGCTGAAGCATTAGAAAAATGGAACAAACTTACTCAACTTGAGGATTGGCTGAAGCAAGCTTTTGAGTCTTTTAAAGTTATTCCTGCAGATATCTTATATCTACAATCTAAATTACTTTGGCGAAATAAGGAATTCCAAAAAGCTTTTGATTTAATTTCAACAATTAATGATGAATTTATAGCAGAAAAACGAAAACAAGATTATTTTAATTTAAAAGCAAAATGTTTTGAGTCATTAAAACAATATGCAAACGCATATAAATACTTTTCAAAAATGAATTCTGTTACAAAAAAAACTGCTGATTTTACAATGCATAATCCTAAAGCTTTTTTAAAAAATACCAAAAACCAACTAGCCATGATCAAAGCTAACCCAGCTTTAAAGTTTGAGAGTAGTACTGATAATAAAGTAGATACTAAAAATATTGAGCAAACATTTCTAGTTGGTTTCCCAAGATCAGGTACCACTTTATTGGATACAATATTAAGGTCACATTCGGCAATCGAGGTTGTTGAAGAGCAACCAGCGGTAGCTCTTGCAAACCAATCTATATTAAAAAGTGGTAATATTGCGTCTCCTGGCCAAATATTACCCTCGTCTGTTTTTGATGAAGCTAAAAAAGCTTACAAAAAAGAATTTTATAAAACTATTGAAAAACCAAGTCCTGAGAAAGTTTATATCGATAAGTTACCCCTTAATTTACTTGAGGTCCCATTGATTAATGCACTTTTTCCGGAGGCTAAATTCATTTTAGCATTGCGCCATCCATTTGATGCGATTTTGAGCTGTTGGATGCAGAACTTTAAGCTTAATGCGGCCATGGCAACTATGGTTGATTTGGATCAAATAGTAAAATTATATTGCCTAGCGATGGAAACTTTTAAAACATGTAGAATAAAATATAAATTGAACGTACATACTATTAAATACGAGGATTTATTAGAAGATATCAAAGGCGAAAGCACACCCCTTCTTAAGTTTTTAGACTTAAATTGGGAAATCCAAATGACAGAATATAGATCTACAGCTTTAAAGCGAGGCCGAATAAATACACCAAGTTATTCCCAAGTCTCGCAACCCATTTATAAAGATGCAAAGTATAGATGGATAAATTATAAAAATTATCTTGATAAGTATTCAGATGTGATAGAACCCTGGATTGATGAGTTTGG
>DDCV01000098.1:1977-3009 GCA_002335845.1 Rickettsiales bacterium UBA1997
GGCCCTCGTTCATTTTGCCGTATAAATATTGGATCATAAGGTTTTCGAGCAAAAACTTCTCTAACCATTGGGGTAAAAAAATCTATTGATTTTGTATCATAATTTGGATCAAAGCTTTTCTGGTCCCATAACTCACAGAAATCTGAACAATCCTGAAAATAAATATGCTCTTTATATTTTTCACGCTTATGTGGATTAGAGCCAACGTGTTCACCATAATAAAGCATTTGGAAGATGCCATGCTTCTCAATAACCCAAGTACATTGCTCACGAACGAATGGTCTTAAAATACTAGCTGCATATTCATCATGATTATAAGGTGCGTAAATATCTCCAATGTCATGGAGCAATGCGGATACTATCCAATCAATATCTGCTCCATCACGCCAAGCCCTTGTCGCTGACTGCAGTGAATGTCCTAGTCGTGTTATTTTATATCCAGATAATCCTTCATCCAATTCGACTAAAGCTTTTAGGAGTCTATCAGCAGTACCTTTTGTATGTTCAATCTCATGATTTATTAAAAAATCATAGTCTTCTTTATCGCCATCTTTCATTTGTATAAATTTGACTTCTTTCATTGAGATCGCCTCTTTTAATGTAGATTTTAAAAATTATAATATAAGTTAATATACAACTAAAGCGATTTAACGACTTATTATGAATTTTAATAAAGAGTTAATTTTAATCATAATTTTTGCATATCTATCCTTTAAATATTCAAAATAATATCATCAGCACTGCAAGTAAACTCCATAAGAATTTATAAAAGTAATTAGATTTACTTTTATAAAATCAGTTAAAGACCTCAACTGATTTATAACTTCTCTCTGGTGGATTTTTCATGGTCAAGCGCCACCAGAGAGCTTTCTAAATGACCAAAATGGAGATTACTGTGAAATATTTTTTATCAATTTGTGTTTTAAGCTTGGTAGCTAATTCAACATTAGCTGGTGTGATGCCAGAAGAAGCCAAAAGCTCGAAGATCAAACAAAATCAGGTACAAATTAATGCTTTGAATTACAAAGTGGG
>DDCV01000019.1 GCA_002335845.1 Rickettsiales bacterium UBA1997
TATTGACGGATCTGGGTTTAATAATTATGATATGATGGCAACTTATTTTCTTGGGGGCAATTCAATGCTCTTTTAGCGAAAAAAATCGATAACCAAAAAATTAGAAAGCTGTATGCCAAATTCACCAAGAGAAACCGGAGCAATATTAGATAATATTGTAAAAAGCGAAGATTTAAGAGAAGGCATTTTTAAGTTCTTGAACGATGGAAGTCTCAAAAATATGTCTGCAACATCATGAGATTTGCGCGCAGACGTAAAAAGCAATGGCAAATCTGTATTTATAAATAGAGCGCCTGAGGGAGGTGATGATGATAATGATAATAAAATACTTAAGCGGCTCTTAAAGGATGCTAAAAAGATTACTTTTAGCTCAAAAATTAGCTATGATCAAGTAAAGCATTTTTTTGAAGGAGAACAATCTATTGGCTCCTTTAGCAAGCTCGAAGAAATTAATCTTGCATATTCAAATATAAATTAAGCTGGTTTACAAGAGATTCTTAAGCGGGCTCCTAATCTTGAAAAAATTATTTTGTGGGGCTTTAGAAATATTAGAATTGAGGACAGAAAAATATTTAATAAGAGTGAAATATCTTCACTAAGGGATGAGTTAGGCGCTCAGCCTAACTCATATACTTCAACAGAACCAAGGCCGAATTCAATTGAACCAAGGTCTTCCAGAGCAATGAGTGGCCTTGCTCACTGCTGCACTTGTACTATCTCCTAAATGAATCTCAGATTGAAAAAATAAACGCCGAATTGATAGTTTTAACAAACATTTAGCTTGCTAAAACTAATCAAGTCTCTCTAAAAATTCCTCAAAATTCTTTGATTTGAAGGGGCCTTATGATGTGATAATAGATTTTTAGACAGGGTTAAAATAACGCATTATTGTGCTTCTAAAGTTGATAAGATTAATCTACTAGCTTAATATTTATTGCGGATAATTTTCCTCTATTGCTTTCGGTTTCGTAAGAAATTTTTTGATTCTCCTCAAGGTCATTCATTCCCTGTTTTTCCACTTCGCTGATATGAATAAAAACATCATTACTGCCATCATCTGGCTCAATAAAGCCATAACCTTTAGTGCGATTAAACCATTTTACTTTTGCTATTTTTGTTTCCATAATTTTAATTATTAGAGTTGATATTGAGGCGATACTATAAAAAGAATTACCTACCTAGTATAAAAATTGACATTAACGATAACTTTATAAAGTCAGGAATAGTAAAAATTATAAAAACACTAGGTAAAAATAATTTTACATCCCTAACCAGGAAAATATTGCTAAACAATGTTTTGACTGAAGTTTTTTAATCCTATCTTATTTTTTGGTATTAGCAATCTAATAAATGATAATTGCTGCAATTAATAATATTGATTGGAATTGGTATAAAGATTAGCATGCATATAAATAGCCCCTGCAAATCGCCAATTTTAATAATTTTGTAATAGTGGATTATTTATTCATAAGGCTTCAGACGCAAACATTTTTGCCCCTAGGGGCAAAAATCTTTTGTAAATTCGCCGCCATAATTCAGAAAGTTAAATGAAGATGAGATTGGCAAGATTTGATGATTTGCACGAGTTTTTAATAATCAAAAAATTGAGATGATAAGCAAATATCTGCCAGCCTTTCCGATGCTAACTAATAATAAAAATATCCAAATATTAACTCTAAAAATACCGGCTATTATGGTTAGAGGATCCCCTATTATTGGCATCCAAGATAGCAATAATGACCACACGCCCCACTTTTGATAAATGTTATAATATTTTTTGAGATGAATATTTTTTAGCAAAAACCATTTTCTATTTTTAAATTTAGCAAAATAATATCCGATAGACCAATTTACTAAGGCTCCTAAAACATTTCCTATTGTCGCTATCGCTGATAGCAGAAACTTATCATGATTTCCAGCGGCGCTTAAAGTTGCCAACAAAACCTCAGATCCTGCCGGAAATATTGTTGCAGCTAAAAAGGATGACGCAAAAAGAAATATTAAATCATTCATTATTTATTTTTTCTTGCGAGAATTCTAAAATTATTTCTTTCCAAATATCATGCTTATCGATAGGTAGGCCCCTTAGCGGGTTGCATATTTTAATAGCTCTTTTGGCATTATTGACGGCAATAATAAATTGATCCTTATTTTCTTTTTTATAGTTCGCCATTTCCTCTAAATCACTTATGTCTGACTCAATATAACCGTCTATATCAATATTAATTTTAACCAAAATCTTCTCTTTGCTATCTTCGCTTTCTAACAAAGACCTCTTAAAGCATGATTTTATTTGTGAATATAGATTAAATTTTTCACGATTGGATAAATTGAGTCCAGAGATAGATTTTTGCGCTAACTGAAGCTCTTTTTCTTCTATCTTCTTTTGCAATTCGGTAATTTTTTGTATTTCTTCTTGGGTATTATTTTGACTTTCTTCGTTATTGAAATTTTGATTTATTTTATTGTCAGCTATGACTTGTTCTTTATTGGCATCTAAATTTGTATTTAATGGCGAATCTTTAGATGAATCTTTTTTTACTACTGCTTCTTGTGTCTTTTTTACCTTTGTAGTAGCTGCTTTCTTAGTAGACGTCTTTTGATTGATTGTTTTTTTCTTTGACTCTTTAGCCGCAACTGGCGGCGAAGCTTTTGACACGTTATTATCGCTGGGTAGAATCTTTTTTTCTACTTTCTTTGCCGCCTTTATCGGATTATTTTCTTTTTGAATTATAGGGCTATTCTCCTTGGGTTTATCTGTCTTTTTTTTCTTAGGAGCAATATCTTTATCTTTTGTCTTGGGCTCTATATCATCAATCTTCTTGTCTAATTGTTCTTTTTGAGGAAGAACTTGCTCTTTCTCTTGATTAAGCATCGTTAAAGCTGCATCCGTAACTTCAATTTTTACATGCAGATTTTTGCTCTCGTCATATTCTTTGGTTAAGTTAAAACTTAAAATCAAATATAACGCCAGTATTACATGAAGCAATATGGAGTAAATTATACTTTTTGACACTGCTGGTAATCATTGCGTTAAAAGCTCAAACTGCCACTATATAGATATGCAGACTTATGCATATATTGGCTACCTGGTTTCTGTTACTAAAATAATCTGTCTAAATCCAGCAAGGTTTATATTTTTTACAACCTTCATAACTCCGCCATATCCATTAGCTTTATCGGCCTTAACATAAATTTTAGTATTAAAATTTTTATTAGTTTCTTTATGGAGGTGATAAGAAAGAGATTTTATTTTTATTTTCTCATCCCCAATATACAAATCTCCATCTTTTTTTATTGATATTGTAACGGATATATCTTTGTGACTATTATTGTTTTTAGCAACTCCGTCAGGTAAATCCACATTAAGACCTCCGGTGACAATGGGTGCTGTAACCATAAAAATTATCAACAATACTAGCAAAACATCAACAAAGGGGGTTATGTTAATGTCGCTGATTGATGAACTTCTATGTCTCGCTCTGTTATTGTCGCGATTAATTATCATTTTGTTTTAAGGATAAATAAATCATTATCTATGATTGACTGAAGATCAACATCTTGCAATACAACTTTTATCAAATCATCTAGATCGTTTTTTACCTCCATCTGCAAGAATTCAATGGGGTCAAGATTAAAAAGAAGACTAAAATTTCCAGAATCTTTGTTATTTTTCTTAGCTATAGTTAGCTTTATATAATTCTGATTTTTTTCTATATCAATAATCTCAATATCCTTAGCTAAAAAAGATATGTTTTTTCTAGTTAATAATGAGGCTGGGGTTGTGTTTGTTCTAAGATTGGATATTTCTTCAAGCTCAATATCATAATATGATAAAACTGGTCCATTTACAACTATCACGATAGCTGGATCAGTATCATATTCTATCCTCATTTTTCCAGGCCTGGAAAGATAGAATTTGCCACTGGAAACCGTTCCAGATGATGATATTTGAGTGAAATTTGATGATAGATTAGTGATATTATTAAGATAATTTTCTACCTTGGAAATCTCGGCAGAATATTCTTGCAATAGGAGCTGTTTATCAGCTTTTGCTAAAGCAAGAGGTTTGTGACTAAAGCATAGCATAGCTTGCATAAGCAGTGCCAAGTGAAATACCTTTCTAATTGGCTTTATGATACAAAAAATATTATTTACTATCGTCATTATACACCTTCTTATCAAGACCGTCTTCAGAACTATCAACCATCAAAGTTATGGCACTGTCGCCCGTGATATTAATTGTTGTTCTAACCATATCAAGAAGCCTATCTACGCCCAAGATAATACCTATGCCTTCTACTGGCAGCCCCACAGATGACAAAACCATGCCCATAAAAATTATAGAACCACTTGGAATACCAGCAGCACCAATCGAACCTAGGGTGCATGTTAAAATCAACATTAGGTAATTGTGCAATGTTAAATCAATGCCATATGCTTGCGAAAAAAACAGGGCGCATATACCAAGATATATTGCTGTTCCATCCATATTAATACAAACTCCAAGAGGCATTAAAAAATTTGAATTAGCCTTAGAAACTCCCATTCTATTTTGCAAATGTTCCATGGCAGTCGATAATGTTGCCTTACTGCTACTTGTGGCAAATGCAATTGATTGTGTAAAAAGAATTTTTTTATAAAAAGGAATTGGTGACACTCTGGCAACAACCATGATCATAATTCCAAACACAACATATTGAAAAAGACAGGCAATTAGAACTGTAATTATTAATTTTCCCAATGCAGCTAAAATATCAGTTCCTTGAGTGCCCACAACCCAAGCAATAAAGCCGAAGACGCCGATTGGCGCTAACTTGATGATTAAATCTATCATTTTGAAGGAAATTTGAGCCGCAGAATGAATAACTTCTTTTGCAGCACGAGCTCTTTCTCCAACAAGATTAATTGTAATCCCAGTAAAAATTGAAAATATTATAATTTGCAAAAAGCTACCTTCTGCCATTGACTTAATTGGGTTAGTTGGTATCAGAGCTACTAAAAACTCAACTACGGAGGGGGGTGCAGTTTGTGAAGCTGCCGAAACCTTATCGGCATGTTCATTCACTATAATGCCTAGGTCCACTCCGGCACCTGGTTGAAAAATCAATCCAGCGCTTAATCCTATCAATACAGCAAACATTGCGGTAAATAGATAGGCGCCAAATCCTTTAAGTCCAACTCTGGTAAAATTACCATCACCATCCATCGAAGTTATTCCAGAAAGTATGGCAAAAAATATTAATGGTACAATCACCATTTTGATAAGATTGATAAATATTGTGCCAAATATTTTTAAATTTTCAGCATCTTCGCCATAATACAAACCAGCTGCAACGCCTAATACTAGGCCTATTAACACCTGCTTCCACAATCTTAAATTAGTAAAAAATCGTAAAATCCTCATATAATCTTTATTTGTTGTGTTAATACCAATTTCAAATATAAAATATCACAATTAAAGCCCTAAGCTAGCTTAATTTACTCACAATGTAAAAGGCGGCAAAAGATCGTAGTACGATATAAAATAAATAAAATTTATTATAAAATAATTTGTGGCGCCTCAAAGGCAAATGAAAATCCTGGAAAATATTAGATCAGTGTAAATATTATTTTGTTAATGTCAAAAAAATTATAAAACCTAATGCAATTATTTAAGGTTGGCTATTATTTTTATAAATCTTGAACTGACAATAGTGTCAACTATTAAAAATAACTATCCAAATACAAAATATTTTAACTTTTAAATATAATTTTAAATTGCTGTAATATCTAGATATTTCAGGATTTAAAATTAGAGACCAAAAGCTGTAAAGATGAAATATTTCGATAATTATTTTTGATAATTGGCATAATCTAAGCATTCGTAATAAAGCCTCAACTTGACAGCAGGTTGCGTTTAAAAAATTTAGACTGAAATACTACATTACCCTTATCGATAACTATTTCATAGCGGATACCTGTTTATCTACCCAATTATACCAAATCTCACCTATATCTTTACTAATAATTTTGCAGATTGTCTATTACCAATTTATTATCCTGATCTTTTCCTACACTTATTCGAAGCGCATTTGGTAGATCATAAGAATCCATGTTGCGGACAATTATGTTATTGTTTTGCAAAATTTTATTGGCATTTCTACAATTTTCTTTATTCAAAAAATCAATCAAAACAAAATTACCCACTGAATCATAAATCTTAAAGTTTTTATTTGCACCAAGCTCCATGCTATATAATTTAAGCCATTTTTGATTATGATTTATTGATTTTAATAAAAATTCATCATCTTCTAAAGCATGAATTGCTGAGATTTGCGCTGGCCCAGAAACATTAAATGGACCTCTAATTTTATTTAAAATGCTAGCTACATATTTACTACTATAGCACCAACCTACCCTTAAAGATGCTAAGCCATATATCTTAGAAAATGTTCTTGTAACTATAATATTTTCATAACTCTCTACAAACTTCAAAGAATCTTTAGGATAATCTTTGGATGTTACAAATTCATCGTAAGCGTGATCTAAAACAATCAGAATATTTTTTGGAACAGATTTAATTAATTTCAGAACCTCATCTCTATTCAAATATGAGCCCGTTGGATTATTAGGATTGGCTATAAATATTATTTTAGTTTTCTTGCCCACGCTATTAATAATTGCGTCTACATCTGTCTTTAGGTCTTTTTCTGGAACCCTTACGGCTTTGGCCCCAACTCTTTTTGCCGATATTGGATACATCAAAAATCCGTGATGCGAGTATATAATCTCATCATTTTTCTGACAAAATGCTTGTGTAATAAATGCTATTAACTCATCTGATCCAGCGCCACAAACAATTTGATCTGGATTTATATTATTCTTTTTTGATAGCGCCTGACGCAGCTCACTGCAAGATCCATCGCTATATATAGAAATTTTATGGGCCATATCTTTATAAGCCTCCATAGCTTTAGGACTTGCTCCCAGTGCATTTTCATTGGCTGATAGCTTAATGGCCTTAGAACCATCGATTTCACTCTTCCCTGGCTTATAGCTAACTATCTCTTCCAGATATATATTTGCTTTTATACTCATTTTAATTTCTCTACAAGATCTGTTAACAATTCAATATTATTAAATTTAAGTATTATTTGACCATTATTTGCTTTGTCGCTATATTTTATCTGAGCTTTCATATTGCTTAACTCACTAATATTTTTTTCTATCTCTAATATTTTTTCATTTTGATTATTCGCAATATTTTTATTAGATTTTTTTGGCTTAAATTCATTACTTATAATATTTTCAACATCTCTAACGGTCAGCGAATCTTCCAATATCATATCGGCTAGCTCTTCGGCTTTATCGCTATTTACTAAAGCTCGAGCATGTCCCATCGTAATCAAGCCATCATCGACTAAATTTTGAACGGTTTGCGGAAGTTGCAATAAGCGCATTAAGTTAGTTACATGACTGCGACTTTTGCCCACTTTTTTAGCAATTTGCTCTTGAGTATAACTAAAATCTGTAGCTAATCTTTTAAACCCCTTAGCCTCCTCAATCACTGAAAGCTCAGACCTTTGTATATTTTCAATCAAGGCCATTTCTAAGGCCTGATGGTTATTAACTCTTTTTATAATAGCTGGTATTTTATCTAATCCCGCTATTTTTGAAGCCCTAAACCTTCTTTCTCCAGCGATAATTTCATATTTATCACCTGCTTCATTTATTGGACGCACTATAATTGGCTGTATAACGCTATTTTCTCTAATCGATTGCGCTAGCTCTTCAAGCAAATTATCATCAAAACTTTGTCGTGGCTGATATATTCCAGCAGTTATTTTTTCTAAATCAATATTAGCGACAATTTCTTTTTCTTTATCATTATTTTCAAAATGATTTTTTTGTTTTTCTGCCCCAACTAATGCTGAAATACCTTGCCCCAACCTGCTATTATTTTTTTTAAAATTATTCAATTCTTGCATTATTATTTTTATTTAAATTTATTGTTTCACGTGAAACATGTTACTTAGAAAGATATATAAATCTAACTGCTTATCAATGTCTATTAGAAATTTCTTGCCAAGATCTCTTTGGCAAGCATTTTATATGCTATTGAACCACGACATTCAGGGTCGTAAGTTAAAGCTGGTTCACCATAGGAAGGCGCCTCCGATAATTTTACATTACGTGGAACTATATTTTTAAAAACCTTATCTTCTAGATAATTCCTAACATCAATTTCTACAGCCTCTGTTAATTTATTTCTTCTATCATGCATAGTTAATATTATTCCTGCAATTTTAAGAGTAGGATTGAGATTATTTTTAACTAACTCTAAGGTTGTAAGTAAATGACTTAATCCTTCTAAACTAAAAAACTCGCATTGCATTGGAATTAAAACATAATCAGACGCGGTTAACGTGTTTATAGTTAAAACTCCTAAAGATGGCGGACAGTCAATAAATATATAATCATACTCGCTACTAATTTCCTCTATCTTATTTTTTAATATATAATTCTTATCCTTAACATCCGCAAATTCAATTTCTAGCGCTGATAAATCAACTGTTGCCGTAATTACATCAAGACCTTTTATCTTGGTTGGCATAATAGCATCATTGACTTTACAATTTCCGATCAAAACTTCATAAATTGTTTTTTGCCTTTGATTATATGCAACACCTATTCCAGTACTAGCATTGCCCTGAGGATCAATATCTATAATTAGCACTTTATTTCTACTGCTTGCTATAGCAGTTGCGAGATTAATGGTAGTAGTTGTTTTGCCAACACCGCCTTTTTGATTAACTACTGAAAATATTTTTGCTTTTCTGGTCATTTCACTGATTACTTTTTAATGTCAAAGCTGAGATAAAGATAAATTTTAATAAATGTTTCACGTGAAACAATTATATCAATCCCTATCTTTAGAAGCGCATTTATATAAAGTAAATTTAAAATATTCTATCTTTTAGATTTAAAGAATTTTTGCATTAAATATAGGGAGTCTGATTCACAAATTCCAGAATAAATCTCTGGCTTATGATAAGATGGGTAATTTGTAAAAATTCCATTGGCACTCTCGTAAGCGCCAAATTTTTTATCAGCTAAAGCATAATAAACCCTTTTAACTCTAGCTAATGAAATTGCAGTAGCGCACATCAGGCAAGGTTCTAAAGTGATATAAATATCGCAATCGCTTAATCTTGAGCTATTGAGCTTTTGACAAGATAGCCTTAAAACTTCAATCTCAGCATGAGCGGTGCAATCTTTATTCTTACGATTTTGATTGAATGATTTCGCTATTATTTTATTTTGAAAGGTAATTACTGCGCCAATAGGAACTTCATCAATATCAAGAGCTTTTTGAGCTTGAAGTAAGGCTTCTTGCATAAAATTATTATTCTTCATTTCCTAATATTTTAGCTCGAGTAAATATTTTATGAAAATTACTGGTTGTTTTTTCTATAATTGTTTCACGTGAAACATTCTTCAAATCAGCTATAAAATCAACAACATGTTTTGTAAAAGATGGTTCATTTATTTTGCCACGATTTGGAGTTGGAGCTAAATATGGCGAATCAGTCTCAACTAAAAGATATTCCAGAGGAATTAATTTAACTATCTCTTGTAATTCTTTAGCATTTTTAAAAGTAACAATACCAGCAATTGAAATATAAACACCCAAATCAAGAGCCTTCATTGCCAAATCTTTGCCACTAGAAAAGCAATGTAAGAGGGCGGGAAATGCAGATTCTTTTTGTTCATTTGTCAAAATATCAATCATATCATCATCAGCATCTCGGCTATGAATAATTATTGGCAAGCGAGATATTTGCGAAGCTTTTATATGCTGCAAGAAACTTTCTTTTTGCTTTTCTACAAATGATTTATCGTGATAATAGTCTAGCCCAGTTTCTCCTATGCCAACAATCTTTGGATTATCATCAATAATTTTTATTATTTCTGCGGCCAGATATAGCTTTTCACTATCAACATTACAAGGATGAACGCCAGCTGATGCAAAAATATTTTGATATTTATTAGCGTAATATAAAATAGCGTTTATATCAGAAATTTTTGTACAAATTGTCTGCAACAATTTAACATTATCAATATTAGCCCTGTTTACAACCTCATCTATATCCAAGCCTTTTTGCGCTAAAAGATCAAGATGACAGTGGCTATCAACGATATAATCAAACATTTTAAAATTATCAGAAGCTTAATATAAAATTACCAATTCTCTTTTAAATAAGTATCTTTATTAAGATATTCATTCTTGATAAAGATATTTCTGAAAATCAACAAATAGCAAGCTAATATTTTTAGGGTCTCCCAAAGCACTCCTAGCATCTGCCAAGGTTTGGTATTTATTTTCAAGTAACAATGATAATTTTTCTTGCTCCAACTCCTCAAAGCCACTTTCAATATATTTATTTAAAACAAATTCAATAAATTCACTCTCTTTATCATTAAGATTTGTAAAAATATCATCCTTTGCTAATTTAACTCTAGCCTTTCTTGTTATAGGCTTATGCGAGTTAAACACATATTCCAAAACATCAAATAAATCACAATTTTGCGCATCAATTAGTTTTTGCAGGGTTTTTAACTCATCCACCCCAAACCCTTCTTCATCTAATTTTTCTAACAAGGCTTTTCTTGTATCTGGCTTACTCCAAACCTTTCTAAGCTCATCTTCGCTTTTAAATAAATCTGGCATTTTGCCAAATAAATTTTCCATAAACTCTGACGCACTAATTTGTTTACCTTCTTTATTGTTTAAAACTTAGATACAAACCACAGCATTTTGTATCTATTTGTCAATGAATGAATACAAACTTTATAATTCTTCATTAAAGTCTTTTTATAATATTGATTTTTTGAGCTCTTCTAAATTTATTAGTTTTTGTTGGTAGATGGCTTCTAGTTTCCTGGTTTCGTTAGAAAGTTTTTGGAATTCTTCTGCTAATTTTTTTAATCTTTATTTTTCCTGGATATGAAGGCATATATATTCTGATAATATTAGAAACATTATCGGATCTTTATAACAATTACAATAATTAATAGATATTAACCATTTTTAAGTTCAATGATTGATGAATTGAGCGACCTAAAATCCAGCTCTGAAAAAGCAGAATATCTACAAAGCATCGTTATAGCTAGAGCAACCGGTGGCGAAACCAATGACGAGCATTACAAAGATCTTCGCAAAGAATTTTTGGATTCTAATTACAAAAACCTGCTTCCACTTTTTATTAAAAGCAGCAGAAATTTAGAGCAATTATGGCAATTTATCAAAGGCGAATATGGAACATATGCCGAGAGGAGATCTTACATTGGGGAGAAGTTTAGGCCATTATTTGATATTCTTGAGTTAAGTAATTACAATCCTGCAGAAGATATTATTAACTCATCATTAAATCAATTTGATGCAGATGGTGTATATCTCTACTGGCGTAAAGCACTTGAAAGAAAAAATAATGATCCCGATGGATCTATAACAATTGCTCGCACAATGATTGAAACAGTCTGCAAGAATATTTTAGATAAGATGGAAATTGAGTATGCTTCAAATATCGACTTATCTGAGTTATATAAACTAACCGCAAAAGAGCTTAATTTAATGGCAGAACAGCACACGGAAAAAGTATTTAAGCAAATACTTGGTGGCTGCTCAGCAATTGTAAACGGATTAGGAAGCTTAAGAAATAAGTTGGGTGATGCTTATGGACAAGGAATAAAAAAACAAAGCCAAAAACTCGTCACGCAGAGTTAGCGATAAATCTAGCGGGATCAATGTCATTATTCCTAATAGATACCTACAAAAGTAAAATGGGGGATAAAATTCAGTAGCATCTTACTAACCCGCGCACTAACTAATTAGTGCGTGGGTTAGTAACAAAGATCAATCTTGTCTTAATTGAGTTGAACAAATATCAACTTTTTTATTAAGAAAAATATTTGGTTTTGTTTTTTTAAGATCCTGCCAGCATCTTGCTTTTTTTAGATATAATAGATCATTATTCCTAGCAAAAATAGCAATATTAATTGATCGCAAGAATCTATTATAATTATGCCATTTATGTAAATTAGCTATATTATCAGCGCCCATTAGCCAATAAAAATCATAATGGCGATATTTTTTATTAAGCTTTTCTACCAAATCTATGGCGTAGAAATATTTAAAATTCTTAATTTTAATAAAATTATTTTTGTCACTTATTGCATTATAACATTGATTTAATCTATGATGGCAAGGCGGTGTTTTTATGTTTTTTTTAAGCGGGTTTTGCAATGTTGGCAACCACCAAACTTGATTTAAGGCGAGTCTTTTTTTGGCTTCATAGCTAATATGCAAATGTCCTTTATGGGGTGGGTTAAAGCTGCCACCTAAAATACCAATTCTAGCCATAAAAATTATGAAATTATCAATGATAGCAATAATAATATTCCAAAAACTATGGCAAAATTAAATAATTTAGCGCAGTCCTTTGGATTGTCATAATCGCATCTTTTAATGCGATGTGTCAAAACTAAAAAATTTATTGTAATTAAAATAAAAAACTCAGCACTAAAAGATTTTATAACCCCAAGAGACAATAAAGAGGCCGACATAAAAAAGGTCATTAATAGTAAATAAAATATTGGTGATTTTTGAATTTTGATAGCCATTGATTTGATGCCAACATGTAAATCATCTTTAATGTCTTGAAAAGCATAGATAGTATCATAAATCATTGTCCATAAAATACAGGCCAGATAAAGCAATATAATATCAAACGATATTTTATTTGTCAGGGCTAGACTAGCCATTATTACCCCAAAATTAATAGTGATGCCAAGAAAAATTTGCGGATAATAGGTGAAGCGCTTCATCAAAGGATAGGTGGCAACAAAAAGAGTGATGACAATACCGCCTATTATTGTTTTTATGTTGAATTGTAGAAGGATAATTAAGGCACAAATTAACAATATTGCTAAAAATACTAGAGCAGATTTGATGCTTATAGATTTTGTTGCTAAGGGTCTATTTGAGGTTCTAGCGATTTTAGCATCAAAATCTCTATCAAATAAATCATTGATTATACAGCCCGCGCTTCGCATCAAAAAAGATCCGATTAAAAATAGTAGGATAAAATTAATTTCTTGCAGAGATTCGGTCTTTTTAATTAAGGCAATAGCAAATAAACATGGCAGAAAAAGCAAAAAAGTGCCAGTCGGCTTATTAAATCTAATTAGTTCAAAATAAGAGGTTATTTTCACTGATATTTAATTTGATTTTTTTGACTCAATTATTATTGTTCGACAGATAATTATTTATAGTTAAATGAGATCTTAATTCAAATCAATTAAAATGCACAAATTACTAGTAGCAAATCGTGGTGAAATTGCTTGTCGAATAATAAAGACTTGCAAAAAAATGGGCATTAAAACGGTTGCAGTTTATTCTGATGCCGACACTAATTCACTCTTCGTGCAAATGGCTGATGAAGCCTATAACATAGGGCCTTCTCCTTCTTCACAAAGCTATTTAAATATTCCAGCTATAATAGATGTTATCAAAAAAACTGGCACAACATTAGTTCACCCTGGCTACGGATTCTTGTCAGAAAATAAAAAATTTGCTGAAAGCTTAGACAAAATAGGAGTAAAATTTGTTGGTCCATCAAAAAAATCGATTGAAATGATGGGTGACAAAATCGAGTCTAAAAAAATTGCTATCAAATCAGGTGTAAGCACGGTTCCAGGCCATATGGGTGTGATATCAGATGATAAAGAAGCTCTTAGCATTGCCAAAAAAATTGGCTTTCCCGTAATGGTCAAAGCTTCCGCAGGAGGTGGTGGCAAAGGTATACGCATAGCGTGGAAGGCTAAAGAAATAAAAGAAGCATTTTTGTCAGCATCAAATGAGGCTCGTAATAGCTTTTCTGATGATAGAATTTTTATTGAAAAATTTATTGAGAACCCTCGTCACATCGAAATTCAGATTATTGCAGATAAATCAGGCAATATTGTTTGTTTAGGAGAGAGAGAATGCTCAATTCAGCGCAATAACCAAAAGGTTATTGAAGAGGCTCCTAGTCCTTTTATTGACGAAAAAACCCGTCAAAAAATGTACAAGCAATCCAAGGCCTTAGCTAAAGCTGTGAAATATTATTCAGCTGGCACCATAGAATATATAATGGATAAGAATAAAAATTTCTATTTTTTAGAAATGAATACTAGATTGCAAGTCGAACATCCAGTTACAGAGTTAATAACAGGGCAAGATCTTGTTGAAATAATGATAAACGTCGCTCTTGACAAAAAGCTACCCCTAACACAAGAAGACGTAAAGCTTAAAGGCTGGGCCATAGAGTCAAGAATTTATGCTGAAGATCCTTCTCGCGGCTTCTTACCATCATCAGGCAGAATAAATCTTTATATCGAGCCGCAGGGCGGCGAGAATGTCCGTGTTGACACGGGGGTCTATGAGGGAGGCGAAGTTAGTATGTTTTATGATGCCATGATATCAAAATTATGTTCATATGGCAAAACTCGTCAAGAAGCTGTTGATCACATGAAGCAAGCTCTTGCTACTTATGCCATTGGTGGAGTTTCTCATAATATAAGCTTTCTTGAAACTATTATGCGCAATGAAAAGTTTATCAAGGGAGATTTAACAACTAGCTTTATAAAAGAGGAGTTCCCAGAGGGCTTCTCTGGTAGCGAAATTGACAGCCATTCTCAAGAAGCTTTTATTTCTAGCGCCCTGTTTATTTTCTTAAAGAATTACGCCCGCAATGCCAATATGAGCGATCAATTACGCAATAGAGAAAAGCAGGTTTCAGAAAGGTGGGTGGTTAATATAGATGAAAAATCATATTTAGTGAATATCATCGAAAAAAATAGTGAATATATTAAGCTCGAATGCGATAAAAAAGAATTCGAAGTAAAAAGCTCTTGGCATCAAGGTGAGAAGCTTTTTCGTGGCACAATTGATGGCGCAGAAATAGGGGTTAGGATTGTAGAAAGCAACAATACTGGCAGCTATCTTATGCAATATTCTGGCAATGATGCCTTTGTAAATGTTTATTCACCAAGAATCGCAGAGCTTTCAAAATTCATGCCCAAAATTGATAAAAACGCCAAACCAAAAAACCTACTCTCACCAATTACTGGCAAGATAATTAGATTTAAGGTCAAAAAAGGAGATAAAGTGCAAGCTGGTCAAGAATTAGTGGTAATTGAGGCCATGAAAATGGAAAATTCAATTAGCGCTAGCCATGATTTTGTAATCGGCGATATTAAATTTGAGGAAAGTAATACCGTTGGAATAGGGCAGGTTATTATGGAGTTCAACCAAGATCCATCATAAACGTCTTTTATTAAAGGCTGGAATTGATGTCTTTAGCCGATATAAATTCTGGCACACTGAGGATAGCAAAACCTTGCTTTAAGTCTATTTTTGGAAAAAACTCATTTTTAAAAGCAAAACTTTCATATTTTAACAAATTAAATTCTTGTTGCACAGAATCAATAAACTCGATCTCCACTATAGATCCAGCGCCATGATCAATAACATTTTTAATTTTACCTAATTTATTTTTTTTATCATCAATCACTTCAAGCCCAATTAAATCAATTAAATAAAACTCATCCTCGTTTAACTCTTCGAATTCATCGCGGTTGGTAAAAATTTCATGACCAATTAACTTTTCCGCAGCATTTCTATCATGCACACCATCAATAGTGGCGATTAAAATCTCGGTTTGACTGCCTGATTTCTTCTTGAGTGAGGATATTTTAAACAAAATAGCCTCACCATTCTTGTCAAATAATGAATAATTAACTATTTCTTGTGGATTTTCACAATAACTTACAATTTTAACTTGTCCCCTTACCCCAAAAACCGCCGATATTTTACCAATTAAAACTTTTTGTGACATTATATTTATTGATCTGATTTTGCTATTTTATCAAGAGTAGCATTAACAAATTTTACCTTTTTTTCATCAAAAAAACTAGCAGCAATTGAGACATATTCGTCGACTACAACTTTGCTAGGAATGTTTTTCATATAGCTTAATTCAAAAATACCGCAACGCATAATCTGCAACAAGGTTGAATCAATGCTTGATATCTCCCAGCCCTCCTTAAGATTATCAGATATTTTTTGATCTAAATTTGGCAAAATTTGCAAGACTCCCCCCAGCAAATTATCCAAGAATTTTTCATCAATTTTATCTTTATAAGAAGATATATCTTGGTCACAATCCAAAACATAATTTTCTATGATATCTTTTTTGATTTTACTCACCTCAATACTAACCTCTTCTTGATTAGCAAAATCTTTTTGATACAAGATCTGAATTGCCATCAGCCTGGCCAAGCTTCTTTTTAGTATGGTAGATTTTTGCTTGTTTTTTGCTGTTTTTTCTTTATCCATTTAATTTTTCTAATTTAAAATAGCGCGATGAACAACTTAACCTACCAAAACCGTAATAATCAACAACAGTTATTCGTTGAAAAAACCCCGATAATAGATATTGCGCAGCAAGTTGGCACCCCATTTTATTGCTACAGCAAAAAAGCTTTGGTAGATAATTTCTTGCAATTTGATCAAGCTTTTAAAGATAATTCTATCGCGAATTATAAAATATGCTATGCCATCAAGGCCAATTGCAACATACATTTAGTAAAAATTTTGTCCGATTTAGGTAGTGGTATTGACGCTGTTTCTGCTGGAGAAATCCATCACGCTTTAAAAGCCGATATCAATCCGCAAAAAATAGTTTTTGCTGGCGTCGGTAAAACTAAAGAAGAAATTGAATATGCTTTAAAAAATGGCGTTAATGAGTTTGCTGTAGAGTCAATTCCTGAAATGCATTTACTTAATAAGGTTGCTCTTGATTTGGGCAAAAAAGCTAAATTTTTATTAAGAGTAAATCCCGATATTGATGCCAAAACTCATGACAAGATTTCAACTGGACGCAAAAGCGACAAATTTGGCGTTGATATTGATTTGGCCACAGAAATTTATAAAGAAGCTTCAAATCTAAAAGGCCTAGAAATTTATGGTATATCAACTCATATTGGCTCGCAGATAACTGATCTGGAGCCTTTCAAAAAAGCATTCACAAAAATCCGCGAGCTTTGTCTATCACTAAAAGAATCCGGATACAAAATATCAAATCTAGATTTTGGTGGTGGAATTGCCATCAAATATAAAGATGAAAATATTTTTACCATCAATGATTATGTTAAAATAATCAAAGAACTCACTTGCGATCTCGATGTTCAAATAACTATTGCTCCAGGTCGAGCAATTATGGCTAATGCTGGTGTTTTAGTAAGCAAAGTAACTTATATCAAAGAAACTGCTGATAAAAATTTTGCCATAATAGATGCCGCAATGAACGATCTAGCTCGCCCCGGTCTTTATGATGCCTATCATCAAGTTTTACCCTTGATTCATAAAGAAGGTGACAAAAAATTATATGATTTTGCAGGCCCAGTTTGCGAAACTACTGATATTTTAGCTAAAAAAAGAACCTTATCCGAGTTAAAAGCTGGTGATATAATTGCCCTTCTTGACTCAGGAGCCTATGGTAGCTCAATGTCAAATCAATATAATTGCCGGCCTTTAATTCCTGAGATTTTAGTTGACGGCGATAAATTAAGTATAATTAGAAAGAGACCAACATTTGATGAAATGTTAGATCTATATTATACCATTTAAAATT
>DDCV01000015.1 GCA_002335845.1 Rickettsiales bacterium UBA1997
GAATATAAAAATAAAACAAAAGATTTAAGAGATTACTTGGAAAAAAAGTTGGTCAATGTTGCTGGTAAAAATGTTCAGATTTTTTCTCAAGAGATCAATAGATTGCCAAATACTTGTTTTTTTGCTACCAAAAATTGCCAATCTCAAACTCAGCTAATGCAATTTGATCTTAATAATATTTGCGTCAGCGCCGGATCAACTTGCTCATCGGGCACTTTGCAAAAATCAAGAGTTTTACAAGCAATGCAAATAAGCAAAGATTTTATTGATTGCGCTATTAGAGTCAGCTTGGGGAAAGGCAACAATCATCAAGAGGTTGACAAGTTTGTAGAAATATGGCAAAAAATTTATCAAAAACATAATTAATATAACTTATGAAATTACCTATATATCTAGATTATCAATCAACAACTCCTATTGATCCAAGAGTTATTGAGGTTATAAGCAAATCAATGGCTGAAGATTATGGTAATCCACATTCCCGCACCCATTCATATGGTTGGGTAGCTGAAGAGAAGGTTGAAATTGCAAGGCGTCAAATTGCCGATCTTATCAATGCCGATCCTAAAGAAATTTTCTTTACCTCTGGCGCTACCGAATCAAATAATATAGCCATCAAAGGTGTGGCAAATTTTTATGGCAAGAGTGGCAAAAACCATATTATTACCTTGGTAACCGAACATAAATGCGTCATTAACTCAGCGCGGGATCTTGAGCAAGAAGGATTTGAAGTAACTTTTTTGCCGGTGCAAACAGATGGAACTCTTGACCTTGAGAAGCTAAAGGCGGCTATAACTAGCAAGACTTGCATAGTTTCGGCCATGACCCTTAACAATGAAATTGGCACTATTCAGCCAATAAAAGAAATTGGGGAAATTTGTCGTGAAAAAGGTGTATTTTTTCACACCGACGCAGCTCAGGCTTTTGGCAAAATTCCGCTCGATGTCAATGATATGAAGATCGATTTAATGAGTATCTCTGGCCATAAAATCTATGGCCCCAAAGGAATTGGCGCTATTTATATTCGTCGCAAACCAAGGGTTAGAATTAAATCAATTATTAGCGGCGGGGGTCAGGAAAGAGGAATTCGCTCCGGAACTATTCCAACATTTTTAGCCGTAGGACTTGGTGAGGCGGCTAGAATTGCCAAGGAAGAAATGCAGAAAGATTTTGACCACGTTAAAAAGCTATCTATTAAATTTTATCAATCTTTGATTGACGAGGGTCACATTTATCTCAATGGACCAGATATTTACGATAGCAATAAGCGCTATCCGGGAAATTTAAATTTATCATTTGCTGGCATCGAAGGCGAGTCAATGATCATGGCTATTAAAGATTTGGCCGTATCTTCTGGCTCTGCCTGTACCTCGGCATCTCTTGAATCATCTTATGTGCTGCACGCTTTGGGCGTTGATGTTGAGTTATCGCATACCTCAATTCGTTTTGGCATTGGTAGATTCACCAATGAAGAAGAGGTTGATTATGCAATAAAATTAGTGAAATCAAAAATACAGAAATTGCGTGAACTCAGTCCATTGTGGGAAATGATGCAAGACGGCATTGACTTGAAATCAATTAATTGGCAGAGCCATTAAGGATTATATTTTATGGCCGTAAGGCCGAAAACATTCGGCAAAATTTGATTTTGTTGGATAGGTTTACTATCATTAAGCAATGATTTATAACTAATTTATTAAATTAAAATTTTAAAATTATGTCATATTCAAAAAAACTTTTAGATCACTATGAAAACCCAAAAAACGTTGGTTCTTTTGCCAAGGGCGAAGAAAATATAGGCACTGGACTAGTTGGCGCACCAGCTTGTGGCGATGTCATGAAGCTACAAATCAAGGTTTCAAATGATGGTGTAATTGAGGATGCCAAGTTTAAAACTTTTGGCTGCGGATCGGCAATAGCTTCAAGTTCTTTAGCTACAGAGTGGATAAAGGGTCAAAACATTGAAGATGCCGCTAAAATTTCTAATAAGGAAATTGCTGAGGAGCTATCTTTGCCACCAGTAAAAATTCATTGCTCTCTTTTGGCTGAAGAAGCTATTAAGTCAGCAATCGACAATTATAAGTCTAAAAAACAGGGGTCTTCAGGTGAAAATGAAAGTGTTAATTAATAGTGAAATTTTCTGAATCAGGCAATCCAATTATAGATTATCTTACTATCTCTGACGGGGCTATAATGCAGGTTAAGAATTTGCTAAATTCTCGCAAAGAGCCTTGTCAGGGAGTTAGGGTTGGGGTTAGGACTCGTGGATGCTCGGGCCTTAGCTATGTTATTGAATATGCCATAAAAGATAAAAATATTACCAAATTTGATGATGTTGTAATTAAGGATAATATAAGCGTTTTTATTGATCCTAAAATATCAATGTTTTTGATTGGCAGTGAAATGATATATAATGATGGCGATATTGAGTCCGGATTTGATTTTGTGAATCCCAATGAAAAAGGTCGCTGCGGTTGCGGCGAGAGCTTTAAGGTATAATATATGGTAGATTACTTTAAGATTTTTTCTATAACCCAACAATTTAACATTGATAAAGATCTGCTAGAAAAATCCTATTTCCAGTTCCAGTCCCAATTTCATCCCGATGCAAATAATGCCTCCAATATAATTGACGCCAATATTAATGATATTGAAAAATCAATAGCGATAAATGAAGGATATAAGGTTTTGTCGGATGATTTTTTGCGAGCTTGTCATTTAATTGAGTTACAAGGCATAGATATTTTAAAAGATGAAAAAGCTATCAAGGTAAATCAAGCAACATTGATTGAAATATTAGAAATACAGGAGCAAATTGCCCTAGAAAAAGATTTACAAAATATTGATAATAAAATTTCTTTTATCTCAAACAAGATAAATAGTCTTATTTTGCAATCCATGGAAACAATGAAAGAAAAAGTTAATAAAGCGGCGCAAATTTTGGTAAGAGCCAAATATTTTAAAAAGTGCCTCATTGATCTTAAAAATAGAAAAAAAGAGTTAAAAAATGCCGTTTAAAATTGAGGAGCCAGATCAAAATCAAGTAACCCAAAAAGATGAGCAAGAAATAATCATAGGCATTGATCTTGGCACGACTAATTCTCTAGCGGCAATCATTAAAAATGACAATATAGAATTATTAGGCGATGATAATGGTCAAAATATTATTCCCTCAATTGTAAGTTTAGACGACAATGCTGATATAGTAAAAGTAGGCGTAGCAACATCTGGCTATACAAATATTTCTTCCGTCAAAAGATTGATGGGCAAATCTTATGATGATGTTAAGAATTATAATTTAGACTATAAAATATCACCAAAAAATGGCCTAACCATAGAAGTTGCCGACAAAAACTATCGCCCAGAAGAAATATCAGCTGCGATCTTGCGGCATCTCAAGAAAATATCCGAACATAATTTAAAAGCCAAAATTAATAAATGTGTTTTAACGGTGCCAGCCTACTTTGATGAGGCCGCTAAAAATGCCACTAAGCATGCGGCAAAATTAGCCGGATTAGAAGTCGCTAGGCTTTTAAATGAGCCAACTGCAGCAGCTTTAGCTTACGGCCTAGACAATAAATCAGAAGGTTTGTATATGGTTTATGATTTGGGTGGAGGCACTTTCGATGTGTCGTTGCTAAGAATGCAGCAAGGTGTTTTTAAAGTTCTAGGTGTTTTGGGAGATAATGAGTTGGGTGGCGATGATTTGGATCAAATAATTGTTGATAATTTTCCAAATCTTACCAAGCGACAGGCTAGAAAAATAAAAGAGAGTTTTTCGTCTCAAAAAACATTAAAGATTGACGGCAAGGATTTCTCTGATCTTGAATTTGCTAATTTGATCGGAGATAAAATTAATAAAACTATCGATTTGGTGCAGAGCTTGCTTGATGATCTTGAAATTGATAATGATGATGTAAGCGGCGTTATTTTGGTTGGTGGCTCAACTCGTCTAGGCTTAGTTCAAGAAAAGTTAGCAAATATTTTTGGCAAAGAAAAGATTCTCACAAATTTAGATCCCGATCGCGTTGTGGCAATTGGCGCTGCTTGGCAAGCCTATAATTTATCAGGTCGTGGTCAAAATCTTTTACTCGATGTGGTGCCTCTATCTTTAGGCATTGAAATGATAGGCGGTATTGTTGATAAAATAATCAATCGCAATATCACAACTCCTTGCGCCTATGCTAAGGAATTTACTACTTACGCCGATAATCAAACTGGTATGAAGCTCCATATCGTTCAAGGTGAAAGAGAGCTAGCTGTCAATTGTCGCTCCTTAGCTAATTTTGAAATTAAGGGCATTCCGCCAATGAAGGCGGGAATGGCTAAAATATTAGTAACTTTTACAGTCGATGCCGACGGCTTACTAACTGTTACTGCCCAAGAACAGGCTACTAAGCAAATGCAAGAAATTGTGATTAAGCCAACTTATTCTTTGGATGAATCTGCGGTAAAAAATATGCTTCTTGACTCTCTAAAAAACTCCAAGAGCGATATTAGGAAAAGATTATTAATTGAGTCCATAAATATAGCGCAAAAAGATATTTCCATCATTAAGAGTGATTTACAAAAATCGCCAGATCTTGTAAATGCAAAAGAAAAAAAAGATATCGAGCAAAAAATTATTGAGATTGAAGGCGCAATATCACAAAATCCAGATAAAGATAAAATAGAGCAATTAGTCGAGGATTTTCACAAAATAACCGAAAATTTAGTGCTAAAAAAGGTCAATAAGGTCTTAAATAGCAAAATATCAGGTACAAAGATTTCAGATCTTGATAGCTAGCTAGATTTGTAAATCGTATATATCTCAATTTTAGCATAATAGATATCGCGAAACTTTTTCAGCTGGCAATATTATTTTTGATAAAGCCTAAGACATCATCAAAATCATCCTTAATTTTTTCTAAAATCTTCCTCTTTGCGCTTGAATTTTCTTCTGGGCTTTGTTGAGCATTTTCTAATATTTCAGCTAGATTAAAGGCTCCTACAGAAGTTGCCGCGCCCTTAAAAGCGTGTGAAGCCATGTACCATGCATTGTTGTCATCAGCAGAAATGGCCTCCTCAAGCTTATTAATATTTTTTTTAGCATTATCGACAAATATTTCAAAAAGCTCTTTTTCAAATTCCTTGTCATTGTCAATGATGCCTCTTAAAAACTCTAGATCTATTGCTGGATTATTAATGTTTGGACTGGATTTTGTCATAGTTTTTAATAATTTAGGTTAAAAATAATCTAGTACCCGCCTTGAATTGCACTTATAATTGGCGCAAGGTATAAATTTACATGATTATCGCTCAAATATCTTTTTTTATTATAAATAATCCAGCAAATATATAAAAATTAGAATTACTTTCTAATACCCTATTCAATTTCTGTCAAAATCTAGTATGATTTGCATTAAATTAGAGTGGTCAAAATAGCTTATTATGTTTTTTGCCTCGATTAGACTCTTGTCAATAGACGGAGATATTATATTTTTATCAGCACCAAAAATTATTGGTCTGCAGCCAGAATTTAAGGCGCACCAAACATCGGAAGCGGTATCGCCGATAAACCAAATTTCATCTTTTGCTGGATCAAGATCGCTGCCCATTAAAGCAAGATCAACTGGATCTTTGCTTGGTTTGTCGCTATAAGCATCATGTGATCCAATTATAGAAAAGAATAAATCGCTAACCCCTAATGCCTTACATTCTTCACGCAAAGTAGAGCCTATTTTGTTGCTAATAATAAATTGCAAAATATCAGTTTTAGCAACTTCTTCAATTAGCTCTCGAGCTTTTGGTAAAAAGCTGATTCCAAGATGGATATCTTGATAGCTATCCTTATATATTTTTCCAGCTTCTTGCCAATTGCTACCAAAAATTTCTGGAAAAGATTCGCGCATTGATTTATGTACTGAATTTTTCACTTTTTCCAATCCCCAAGGCTCCTTTCCCATGGCGATCATGGTTTTATCAATCGATTTTTGGATCAATGGCCACGTATTAACTAAAGTATTGTCCCAGTCATAAATTATTGCTTTAGGCTTTGGTAAATTTGCTAGATTATTAGGCATATTTTATTTATTGAATGGCTTTGGGTCAAAAAACTGCTGAAACTTATCTTTGGTGCCGTCATATTTTTCGGCGTCAGGTAGGGGATCTTTTTTCTTGGTGATAACTGGCCACTCCTTAGCATATTTTTGGTTAATTTCTACCCATTTCATTAGATCCTCTCCCTCAGGAAATATAGCTTCAGCCGGACATTCAGGAACGCAAACGCCGCAATCAATGCATTCCTCTGGATCAATTACTAGCATATTTTCACCCTCATAAAAGCAATCAACCGGACACACTTCAACACAATCGGTATATTTACATTTAACACAATTATCAGTTACTACATATGTCATTTTTTCTAAGAATTATTTAATTTTATTGCCATAATTTCATTTTTTACTCTAATTAAAGATAAAAATACAAAAAAACAAAAATATACTGCAAACATTAAAAGCAAAGGTGTTAGCATTGATTGATGAATCGCCACGCCGCCACTTCTTAAGATGCTGGCTGGTTGATGCAAAGAGTTCCAATATTCTACAGAAAATTTAATAATTGGCACATTAATAAAGCCAACAATCGATAAAATAGCTGCAATTTTTTCGCCCTTTTCTTGATCATCAAAAGAATCGAGTAAAATTATATAACCTAAATAAAGAAAAAACAAAATCAAAACCGAAGTCAAGCGCGCATCCCAAACCCACCAAGTGCCCCAAATAGGCTTTCCCCACAGGCTGCCAGTGATTAAGGTGATGGCGGTAAAAACTGCGCCAATTGTTGCAATTGATTTGGCGATTATGTAAAAAAAGCGATTTTTCCATATGAATCCTGAAATATTAAAAGCCGCCATTAAGGTATAAATCAATAAAGACATCCAAGCTGCCGGCACATGAATATACATGATTTTTACAGCATTGCCTTGCTGATAATCATTAGGCGAGTTAATAATTGCTGGAATTGCTAGTCCTAAAAAAATAATAAAGCAGATAAGTGAAAATGGCGCAAAAAAACGGAAATTATCATCAAAATTTTGAAATCTGAGCAGGTTTTTAATTATTTTCATCGATCTTGGATAAAAAATTGTGATAAATTATCGGGCGCCATTTTTTCTTCTGTGCCAGAATCAAGGTTTTTTATCACTAGATTTTTAGTTTTTGCCTCTTCTTCGCCAATTATTATGGCAAATTGACAGTTTTTTTGCGCTAATTTTTTCATTTGTCGTTTAAAGCTGCCAGCAAAACTAAAATCAACAGCAAGACCATTTTTTCTGAGATTTGTTGCTACTTCAAAAGCAAATAATTTTTCATTTTCTGAAATATAATTAACAGCAATTGGTCTTATTTTGTGATTTTTTGCTTTACTCATTAGCATTAATCTTTCAATTCCAGCGGCAAATCCAATAGCTGGAATAGATTTATTTGACATTCTTTCAACCAAATTATCATATCTGCCACCAGCTAAGACAGTATTTTGTGCCCCGTCATGATTATTGATAAATTCAAAAACAAGTCCAGTGTAATAATCTAGGCCTCGCACTAAATTTTGTTCAATTTCATAATTGACGCCAAATTTTTGTAGAAGATTTATGATGTTGTCGAAATTTTCTTTGGCCGCATCGCTATAAAAATTAGTAATCTTTGGCGCATTAGCGAAAAGCTTAATATCTTGCGGTGATTTTGAATCTAGTATTCTTAAGGGGTTTTTCTCAAGCCTATTTTTTGAATCATCAGATAATTCATCTTTAAATTTTTGAAAATATTCTTTTAAAGATAGAGCAAAATTATGTTTAGTCTCAGCGCATCCTAAATGACTCACTTTTAAAGTTATTTCATCTTTTATATTTAGTTTGGATAAAATTTCTTGTGCTAGCAAAATAGCTTCGACATCGCAATAAAAATTCTCAGCCCCAAAAACCTCATAATTTATCTGATGAAATTGTCTTTGTCGTCCTTTCTGTGGTCTATCATAGCGAAAAACTGGGCCATAAGAAAATATTTTTTGTGGCAATGTTTGCATTAAGTCGCCATTGGAGGCAAAAGATCGAACAATGGCTGCTGTAAATTCTGGTCTTAAGGTTAAAAAATTATCAGAGCGATCCTGAAATTTATAAACTTCCTTGGTTAAAATATCGCTATTTTCACCTAAATTGCGTTCAAAAATTTCGCTAAATTCAAAAATAGGTGTTTGCAATTCAATAAAGCCAAAATTTAGCGCCAATTCTTGGGCAATTTTAACGATATTATTAAATTTATTCAGCTCGTCCCCAAGTAAATCCTTGGTACCGCGCACTGCTTGCATTTTGTGATTTAACATTCAAAAAATTTATCGTGATACCTAGAGTTGTTCTAAG
>DDCV01000072.1 GCA_002335845.1 Rickettsiales bacterium UBA1997
GGCTAGTGCCGTTTTTAGGATAATCGATCTAAGAAAAAGTGAAGATGGTAATTATGCGCCAAAACCACAAACTAGGGCCGCCTCCCATGCAGCGCTTAATGGAGGCAAAGATAAAGGTAAGCAGTAATCAGGATTGGGCGTTACCATATCGCATTACTTTAAGAAATTTCAACATCAATAACTGAAGGAATAGACCTTATCTTGTTAATATCATTTTGATCCAATAGATATCTTCTTCCAAGCTCAATTTTTGAAAATTTGCCGTCACTTAATACCGATATTAATACTCGGCTACTATCTTCGTTATTGTGAGATAGATTTTGTGATAAAAAAGATTTTAATGATATTATTGGTAAGCGATTATTGATAATAATTTCAATATTACTGATGATTTTCTTTGCTGGCTTAACAAGATTTTGCTCAGATAAGTTAGAGCTATAATCCGGACCACTAATATTTTGAGGTTTATTAGTATGTTTTTTGCGTAATATTTGTTTTTTAATATCCTCAAAAGGATCTTTTTTAGCTTCATTATTTGCAATAAAATCATCAATTTTAGTTACATCGCGAGTTAATATTCTTGTGCCGCCCTCATCTTTTTTAACAAGACAGCTTAACACAACCAATGATCCATCTGCTAAAATATCTCGCGCTGAATTGATTAGATTTTCATCAAATATCATTGATTCAAAAATTCCATATGGATCTGATATTGTGAGATAAGCGAAGCGACCTCTTGAGCCGGAGCGATGTTTCGAGGAGCAGATAACGCCAGCTATTTTTACTAAGCTATTATCTTCCAGATCTTCATCCTCGATCTTTGTTGAAAATATTACCCCACGCTTTTGTAAGCGATCAATATAATCATCAATTGGATGCTCATTAAGAAAAAAGCCAAAAGCGCTAAATTCGTTTTGAAGTTTTTCAACCTTGTTCCAATCATTTACTTTTTTTAGTTCAGGCTTATCATCTATTCCAGAGCTAGCACCAAATAAACTCATTTGATTGCTCTGACTTTGTTCTTTTTTTTCATTGGCATAGTTTGATAATATATCAAAAGATTCTGCTATTTTGCGTCGATTATTATCTATATTATCAAATGCTCCGGCTTTAGCTAAAGCTTCGATTGTTTTTTTGTTGATAGCTTTTGGATCCAGTCTTTCTGCAAAGTCATATAAATCTTTAAAATAACCATTTTCTTGACGATTTTTGGCCGCTAATTCTGTCATCTTTAGGCCAACAGCCTTTATAGCTCCAAGGCCGAATCTAATGGCATATTTTTGCTTCTTGGTATTTTCTATATTTTGCTCTGTCATAATATTATAAATATAATAGATATTCCTAATATTATGCGGTATATGGCAAATGGTGTAAATTTATTTTTCGAAACAAAGCCTATAAACCATTTTATAACTATTAAGGAGGATAGAAAAGAGGATATCATACCTATTGCTATTAGCTCGATATTATTCATATCCAAAGATGAGATGTTTTTATATAAATCATAAAAACTGGCAGAAAAAATTGTAGGAATTGCTAGAAAAAATGAAAATTCCGTAGCAACTTTGCGATTAAGACCTAATATCAAGCCGCCAATTATTGTGGCTCCAGACCTTGAAACTCCAGGAATCATAGCAATACATTGAAAAAAGCCTATTTTAATTGCTGTTGAATAAGATATGTTATCGATATCATTAACTTTGTTTTTGATGTCTTTTTTTTCTACTATAATCATAATTATGCCGCCAACTATCAAGGCAATTGCAATTGTGACATTAGAAAAAAGATATTGTTTAATAAAGGCGTGAATAATAAGGCCAATTATTGCTGCTGGTAAAAAAGCTAGAAATATATTGGTGACAAATTTTTGTTGTTTTGGATTTTTATAATCGGTTATAACTAAAGATAGTTTGCGACGATATATAAAACATATTGCTAAGATCGCCCCCGCTTGAATAATAACCTCAAAAAGATTATTTTGTATTGAGTTGAAATTGATAAATTGTGAGAATAGAACTAGATGCGCAGTTGAAGAAACTGGAATAAATTCAGTTAAACCTTCAATAATTCCTAAAAAAATAGCCTTGAAAATATCAAAAGAATACACGATTTATGATGGTGTTTTTTTAAGTATGGTACCTCTGGTCCGACTCGAACGGACACGCCTTTAAGGGGCAACAGATTTTGAGTCTGTCGTGTCTACCAATTCCACCACAGAGGCTTAATTGTTTAATAATTATAACTAACAAGAAATTGTCAACTAAGATTTTATTAAAAACATTTTATTCGCAATCATTGGTTGATATATTGTCAGAATTTTTCAGCTTTATCCTAACGCAAAAACGCTATTCGGTTAATACTTGCGATGCATATTATCGAGATATTAATGATTTTTTAGCTTTTTTATCTCAAAGAGTTGATAAATTAATAGATTTATCAGATTTACATAATTTAACAGCTGCTGATTTTCGCAGCTGGCTTGCTAATAGGCTTAACAATCATGTTAATAGCTCAAATGCTCGTGCTTTATCATCCTTAAGATCTTTTTTTAAATTTCTTGAGATTAACGAATTGCTGATAAATAGCGAAATAAAAAAAATTAAAACTCCAAAAATTTCTAATTCAGTCCCTAAAGCTATTGATAAAATAGACATAGATAAAATTTTGCAATATATAGATAATACGCAGCAAGAGCTCTGGCAGATAAAGCGTGATAAGGCGATAATTACTTTGATATATGGTTGCGGTCTAAGAATTTCTGAGGCTTTATCGCTGGTAAAAAATAGCATTAGCAAGAGTCACATAAGGGTTTTTGGCAAGGGTCGCAAGGAAAGATTGATACCAATTTTGCCGATAGTAAGTTATAATATCGAGCAATATTTGAAAATATCACCATTTGTAATAGTGAATAATCAAGGGATATTCTTAAGCAACTCGGGATTGGCTTTGAATCGAAGATATGTTAATGCAATGCTAATAAAAATCAGGAGAGATTTAAATTTATCAGAGTTTATAAGTCCTCACGCCTTTCGTCATTCATTTGCGACGCATCTTTTGGAATCAGATGTTGATTTAAAATCAATACAACAATTATTGGGTCATAAAAATTTATCAACCACTGAAAGATATACAAAAATAAATAAATCTAAGCTTCTTAGCTCTTACGCTAAATTTCAAAAAAGATAGTTATTTTAATTAGGTTAATAATCTTGAGATTGGATTAGTGCCATAATAACACTGCAAATCAATATCTTCTAACAAATAATCTTGTAGCTTGATTTTATTAAAGTTAGGCAATACCTAAAGTAAATATTTTGAATTGGGTATCTAACAAGAATAAATTTTAAAAAATAAAATGAGACTAAGTAGTAAATTATTAAGTTCTTCTGTGGCCTTAATTTTGGCAAGCATGAATGCTAATGCCGCAGGTTACTCAACCAACCTAACTTCAACATCAGCCTTGGCCAATTCATATGCCGGCTCTGCTGTGGGTGCACATGATATTAGTAACATGTTTTATAATGCTGCGACAATATCAAATCATGATAAGGCTCAATTCGTATTTTCTTTAAGTCATCTTGATCTTGATATAGATCCTGATAATGTTTCGTTTAATAATAGTTCTTCTGGAAATGAGCTAGGAGACGCTGGAGAGGATGCTCAAGTTCCAGCAATTTATTTTTCTACTCCAATCAACGATGTTGTAAGTTTTGGTTTAGCGGTAAATTCTCCTTTTGGATTAGCCACCAAATATTCTGAAAGCTGGCAAGGGAGAGAATCTTCTTCTGAAAGCAACATATCTACTATAAATATTAATCCAAATATTTCCTTCAAGATAAATGATGATCTATCTTTAGGTCTTGGCCTGCAGGCGCAATATACTAAAACTGCTTTTACCAAAGTTGCTGCTGGCAACTTGGCTAAAACTCATGCCAATGATTGGGGTCATGGCTATAATTTAGGCTTAAAATATAATTTAAACGAAGATTTAAAATTTGGCCTTGGATATCGCTCTAAAATTACGCATAAATTTGTTGGCAATACCAATGCTCCTGGCATTGGTAATTCAGCTGTGACATTTGTTACTGATACTCCAGAGTCAGTAACTGCTGGATTAGGCTATCAAGCAAAAGATAATCTAGAAGTAGCTTTTGATATAACTTGGACTAGGTGGTCAAGATTGCAGCAATTATCTTTTTCTCACGCCACTATTTCCGCTATTGATTCGGCATCTACCATCAATTATCATATGAAAGATTCATTTTTATATTCTCTTGGTCTGAATTATGATTTAAATCAAGATATTTTATTAAGATTTGGAACTGCTTATGAAAAAGCTGCTGTAACTGACTCTTATAGAAATTTTACCATACCAGTTGGAGATAGAATTTGGGCATCAACAGGTATTAGGTATCAGCTATTAAGTGATTTAGCTCTTGACGCAACATATATGCACCAATTCTACAAAAATGTATCCGTAAATACTTCTGACAATGTTGGAAATAATCTTTATGGTCAATTTAGGACTGACGTTGATGTTGTGTCAATTGGCTTGAAAAAGGATTTTTAGATAAGAATCATATAAAGAGGTTGCGGTAAAGTTTATATTAAAATGGCCAAGAGCTGTACTAGATGGAATCTACTTCAATTATACAAAAAACTTTTAGGCATCAATTCAATGTTGATGAATGTAAGGCTTATGATGGCTTAGTTTTAAATGACTATATTCATCATATAGCTTTTTCTTAAAAGAGCGAGTTTTTCGGAGGAAAAAATATGTTATTCGATTGAGTCTCTTTGATCATTTACCAAAAGAATATTAGTCAAATTTAAGGGATTAACTCATAATTATTATACTATATTTCAAAGAATCAGAATTCACATTTAATAATAGCAAGGTTAGATCTTTATATTGTGATGTTAAAAATGATTTAGAGAACTTTTACTATAAAGCTGTCTAAGCCCTTATTTTTTTATCTAGCTCTAAGTATATCAGCTTTACATAAGGCAATTTATCTATATAAAATTTAGATTAAAAATTAGTTAAAACCTACAAGGGAAAAATAATAAAAATTACTTGCAATATAAATTGATCCTAAGTTAATATAGCAGACTTAGCATTTTAATATTTTAAATAAGAGTTTTTAATAGATTTGCTTAGTTGTTTATTAGTTACAAATTTTAAACTGATGAGGGAGTTTTAGACACTTCCTTTTTTTGTTGTTAAGTACAAAATTAAGAATTTTTGGTATTAAATAATTTAAAGTAAGTTTTATCATGTCCAAACAAACATTCCAACGCACTAAACCTCATGTAAACATCGGTACTATTGGCCATGTAGATCATGGTAAAACAACATTAACTGCCGCCATGACATCATACCTATCAAAATCAGGTATGGCTGAGAAAAGAGGATATGATCAGATAGATGCCGCTCCGGAAGAAAAAGAAAGAGGCATAACTATTAACACTGCTCACGTGGAGTATGAAACAGAAAAAAGACATTATGCTCACGTAGATTGTCCAGGTCACGCCGACTATGTAAAAAATATGATTACTGGTGCCGCTCAGATGGATGGTGCAATATTAGTTGTATCAGCAGCAGACGGCCCAATGCCACAAACTCGTGAACATATATTGCTAGCTAAGCAAGTAGGAGTTCCCGCTATTGTAGTATTCTTAAATAAAGTTGATATGGTCGATGATCCAGAATTGCTAGAATTAGTAGAAATGGAAGTAAGAGAGTTGTTAACAAAATATGACTTCCCAGGTGATGATACACCAATCATCAAAGGATCTGCTTTAAAAGCATTGGAAGGTGAAGATTCTGATATAGGTGAGGGCGCCATGAAGCAATTATCTGAAGCTATTGATAGCTTTATTCCAGAGCCAGCAAGACCAGTAGATCAACCATTCCTTATGCCAATTGAGGATGTATTCTCAATATCAGGTAGAGGAACAGTTGTAACTGGTAGAATAGAAAGAGGCATAGTTAAGGTAAATGAAGAGATAGAAATAGTTGGCATCAAAGATACTCAAAAAACCACTTGTACTGGTATCGAAATGTTTAGAAAGCTTCTTGATGAAGGTAGAGCTGGTGATAATGCTGGCGTTCTTCTTAGAGGAACAAAAAAAGAAGATGTGGAAAGAGGTCAAGTTCTTTGCAAGCCAGGAACTATAACCCCGCATACTAAATTTGAAACTGAAGTTTATATTTTAAGCAAGGAAGAAGGTGGTAGACATACTCCGTTCTTTAAAAACTATCGTCCACAATTCTACTTCAGAACAACTGATGTTACTGGTTCAGTAACTTTATCAGAGGGCACTGAAATGGTTATGCCAGGTGATAATGTAAAACTAAATGTTGAGCTAATTGCCCCAATTGCTATGGAAGAAGGCTTAAGATTTGCCATCAGGGAAGGCGGTAGAACCGTTGGCGCTGGTGTAGTTAGTAAGATTTTGGCGTAGGAATTAAGGGTTGCTTACATTTAATTTCGTGCAAACTTTGTATCGAGGTGCGCTGGCAGCTTTATTAAGAAATATATTTAGGAGTGTAGCTCAATTGGTAGAGTAGCGGTCTCCAAAACCGTTGGTTAGGGGTTCGATTCCTCTCACTCCTGCCACTATTTAATAATAAAATTTAAACTAGAAAGTTTGTTAAATGTTAAAATTTTTTAATGAAGTTGTAGAAGAGGCAAAAAAACTTGAATTCCCAAAAAAGAAAGAGGTTTATATTACAACTGCAATGATAATGGTTGCTGTCGTAATATCGTCTCTTTTTATACTATTTGCCGATTTTTTAATATCTAAGATCATAACATTAGTTTTTGGACTGTAGCCATTGGCATGTTGTATAATATAAAATAAAGATGAATTAAAAATAATGTCTAAAGAGTATAAGTGGTACATATTGAATGTTGTTGCTGGGCAAGAGGCCAAGGTTTTATTGGATATAAAATCAGCAATTGCTCGTGGAATTACTAGTGATTTTATTCAGGACGCTATGGTGCCATCAAAATTGGTAGTTAAGGTCAAGCGAGGTCAGAAAAAAGAGGAGGAGCAAAGACTTTTTCCTGGATATGTATTCGTTAACTCAAATCTTGAGGGCGATACCTATAATTTTTTAAATTCCATTCCCAAAGTATCAGGGTTTCTAGGTAGTAAAAATAATCCTCAACCAGTTTCGCAAGATAAGGTTGACCAAATTTTACGATCCATTGAAGATCAAGTAGAGCAAGAAAAAAATTCTATATTCGAAGTTGGTGATATGGTAAAAATCAATGATGGACCTTTTGAGTCCTTCAGCGGTTCCGTAGAAAGCTTTGACCAAGAAAAGAAAAAAATTAAAGTCTCGGTATCTATTTTTGGACGCACAACTGAAATTGAATTGGATCTAAGTCAGGTTGAAAAATTGGCCTAAGGATGAGTTTTGTTAGATAAATTTTATTGCCTATTTACAATAAAATTATTTGCAATATTATTTTGTGTGTTTTAGATTATTTGACCTTTGTTTTAATAGTAACTAAGTGGCTTGTGAGTAGTAGTTATTCACTTGGCTATTCACTTGTTAGGTCTTAATCTTAAGGCGCATTTTTAGATTATTAAAAAGCTTTGTTGTAAAGTTATTTTATTAAAGGGTATTAAAAGTTGTTAAATTTTAGTTAATGGTAAGTAAAGAATTAGCCGGTATAATAAAATTACAAGTCCCGGTAGGTAAGGCAAATCCAGCTCCACCAATAGGTCCTGCATTGGGTCAAAAAGGTTTGAATATAATGGAATTTTGTAAGCAATTTAATGCTATGAAATTCGATTTTAACCCAGGCACTCCAATACCGGTTACAATTACAGCTTATAAAGATAAAAGCTTCGATATAGAAACTAAGCTCCCGCCAGTTTCATATCTTATTATGCAAGAAATCAGCTTAAAGAAAGGCTCAAGCGCTCCAGGAAAGGATTCTGCTGGTAAAATAAGTATTTCACAAATCGAATCTGTTGCTAAGCAGAAGATGGCTGATATGAATGCAACTGAGTTAAGTTCATGCATTGAAATGGTAAGAGGTTCAGCGGTTTCAATGGGTCTAGATATTATTGAGGAATAAAGATAATGAGTATCAAAAAAGCTAAAAGTAATTCTAAAAATCATAAAGCCAAAGATAGTCGCCCTATCGCATCTTCTCTGGACGAGGCTTTAAAAATGCTACAAGATGGATCGAAAGAAAAGTCTAGAAAGTTTAATGAGTCCGTAGAAGCCGTTGTCATGCTTGGAATAGACTCTAAGCAATCAAATCAAAATGTAAAAGGTTCAATAGTTCTTCCAAATGGAACGGGGAAAAAAGTAAAAGTTATAGTAGTAAGTCCAGATGAAGCATCTCAAGATATAGCTAAAAAAGCTGGTGCCGCTGAAGTTGGATTCGAAGAGTTGATATCAAAAATTGAATCAGGATATGTTGATTTTGATAGCTGCATAGCAACTCCAGACGCTATGCAAAAATTATCAAAAGCTGCAAAAAAACTTGGCCCAAGAGGATTGATGCCCAGTCCAAAAAACGGCACAGTTACAAATGACGTTGTTAAAGCTGTCGAGGACTCTATTAAGGGCAAGATAAACTTTAAAAATGAAAAAAGTGGCATAATACATTGCATGTTTGGCAAGGTGGATTTTTCTACAGAAAAATTAAACGAAAATCTTAAGGCCTTGTTAAAATCTGTTAGGGATGCTAAGCCAGAAGGAGTTAAGGGTAAATATATTAAAAAATGCTACCTTTCTACCACCATGGGTAAATCAGTCGAGTTGCTCGAAGACTGTTTCAATTTTTGATAGCTAAATAGCTGATTATAAATAACACTTAATAAGTTAATTAAAAATTTAGATGAATAGAGAACAAAAGTCTCAGTTAGTTAAAGATTTAAAAGAAAACCTTGGTAGCAGTAGTTTTATTGCTCTAATTCATTATTCTGGAATTAATGATAAGAATCTTTACGATATAAGAGTTAGTCTCAAATCGCAAAGCTGCTCGATGAAAATTGTTAAAAATAATTTAACAAAAATTGCTGTAAAAGATACTGATATAGAAATTATAACGCCTTACCTAGTAGGTCCAGTTGCCTTATTATATTCACAGGATCCAGTGGCCTTGGCAAAAGTTATATTGGAAAGCTCCAAAAAGAATGAGAGTTTAAAAATAATAACAGGATGCCTTGAAAATACAATAGTTAGCGAAGATAAAATAAAAAGCTTAGCTAAGCTTGGATCGCTACAAGATGTGAGAGGTGCATTTGTTAGAACAATTAGCTCTGTTCAATCAAATTTTGTTAGAAATCTTAATTATAATAAAACCAGCTTGGTCTCATTAATTAAGAATTATTCATCACAAAAAGATGAATCTTAGTACTGACGATATTTTTCATTTAAAAACCTGCAACTATGGTTTTTAGACATTGTTAGCTGATTATAGTTAAAATCTATAATTTGCTAACAATGTCACCTTGTTTATGATTTTTTTATTTGTTTTGCAAATAAAATTAATCAAATCAACTCACTAGTTTATTAACTTAATTAAAATAAAAAATGACTGCTAATTTAGAAGAATTGAGCAACACTCTGTCATCATTAACTGTTTTGGAGCTTTCTGAGCTTAGCAAGAATTTGGAAGAAAAATGGGGCGTAAGTGCCGCTGCTTTTGCCGCTGCACCAGCTGCCGCTGCACCAGCTGCCGGGGAAGCGGTTGAAGCCAAAAGTAAATTTGAGCTAGTTCTATTAGCTGCTGGAGATAGCAAAATAAATGTTATTAAGATTGCTAGAGAAATTACTGGCCTAGGGTTAAAAGAAGCTAAAGATCTTGTTGAAGGGGCGCCAAAAACAATTAAATCTGATATAGCTAAAGAAGAAGCTGAAGAGTTGTTAAAAAAGCTTCAAGATGCTGGTGCTAAAGCTGAGCTTAAATAATCTCAACTGATTCATTATTATCGTTACATTTCACCCAAGATTCTTGGGTGAATCTAATTTCACCTCAGATTAGACTATATTTAAAAGCATTATCAGATACTATTTGATAATAAGTACAAAAGCTAACCTTTGATTTGAAATCTAAGGCTGCACAAACTTCTAATTATTGATATTAAGCATGGCGCAAATTCGAAATTTTGATCAAAACACCTTGAGAAAAAGTTTTAATTCAAACAATAGCAATAAAGAAGCGATCCCAAACTTAATATCTCTTCAAAAAGACTCATACAAAACCTTTTTGCAACTGGATACCGATCCCAAAAAAAGAAAAGATTTAGGCATCCAATCTGTATTTAAATCTGTATTTCCTGTTTCAGATTCCGCAGGTAAGGTTACTATTGAGTTTTTAGAATATAACCTTGGTCAGCCAAAATACGAGGTAAGTGAATGCATATCAGCTGGAAGAACTTTTTCTGCGCCATTAAGAGCTCAATTGAGGCTAGTATTGTGGCAGCAAGATGAAGATGAAGACGTAAAAGAAATAAGATCAATTAAGGAGCAAGAGGTATATTTGTGCGAGGTGCCATTGATGACTGAGAATGGTAGCTTTGTTATTAACGGGGCTGAAAGAGTTATAGTATCTCAGATGAGAAGAGCTCCTGGAGTATTTTTCGATAGTGAGAATGCTAAATTATCTGGCTCAAAAACATACACGGCAAAAATAGTTCCTTATATTGGCTCTTGGCTTGATTTTGAATTTGATGGCAAGGATATATTACACTTCAGAATTGACAAGAAAAAGAAAATTCCAGCTTCATCATTACTTCGTGCAATAGGACTGAATTCTGAAGAAATAATAACATATTTTTATGACTCTCAAAAAGCTAGTTTAACAAGCAAAGGATGGGCAATAGACTTTAATCACGAGACATTTTTGAATAAGAAGTCACCATATGATTTAATATGTGCCAATAGCGGAGAAGTTGTCTTGAAAGAAGGAGTAAAAGTCAGCAAAAAAACAATTCAAAAACTTCAAGATGATGGTCTAAAAAAGTATATTTTAACAGATGAGATGCTTGCTGGCTACATAAATGTAAAAGATTTGTTCGAGGAAGAAACAGGGGAGCTTCTTCTTGAGGCAGGCTCAGAGTTAAGTAATGAGAGCTTGGAGATTTTACAAAAGCTAAACATAGATTCGCTTGATGTTGCAGATCCAAGTAAGTCTGATATTGGGTCTTATATATACAACACAATGACTTTGGACAAGAACCAAGATGAAAAAGACTCATTATTTGAAATTTATAAATCCATCAGACTTGGCGAAGCGCCATCTTCTCTAGAAGTTGCTAAGGGCTATTTTGAAAATCTATTTTTTACTGACTATAGATATAATTTATCGGAAGTTGGTAGAATGAAGATGAATCACAGGCTTGGATTAGGCAACGATAATGAGTTATCTTACCTAACTGCAGAGGATATAAAAAAGACAATCAAGATACTATGCGAGATAAAGCATCACGATTTAAAAACAGATGATATTGACAGTCTCTCCAATAGAAGAGTCAGGTCGGTAGGGGAGTTAGTGGAAAACCAACTTCGAATAGGCATGGTAAGGGTTGAAAAAACTATTCTTGAAAAAATAAACTCAGTAGAAGTTGATACGGTTATGCCTCAGAGTTTAATTAATTCAAAGCCACTCATAACCGCTGTTAAAGATTTTTTTGCGACATCTCAGCTTTCGCAATTTATGGATCAAACCAATCCATTATCTGACATTACTCATAAGAGAAGGATATCAGCCTTGGGACCAGGAGGCTTAACTCGTGAGAGGGCTGGGTTTGAAGTTAGAGATGTTCACCCAACTCATTATGGTAGGATTTGCCCTATTGAAACGCCAGAAGGTCCGAATATTGGCCTAATTAACAGTTTAGCAACTTATGCTCGTGTTAATAAATATGGTTTTATTGAAACTCCGTATAAAAAAGTTGATAATGGGCAAATTAGTAATGAGATAACTTACCTTTCTGCTATGGAGGAGGTTAACTTTGCCATTGCTCAGTCAAACATAGAAATTGATGATAGCGGAATTATAACTTCTGAATTAGTTAGATGCAGGAGGAATAGTGAGTTCATCATGCTATCGCCAAGAGAAATTGATTATGTAGATGTATCAACAAAACAAATAGTATCGATTGCAACAACCCTTATTCCATTTCTTGAGAATGATGACGCTAACAGGGCGTTGATGGGTTCAAACATGCAGCGTCAAGCTGTACCTCTTTTGATACCAGATGCTCCACTTGTTGGAACCGGAATGGAGTCTATTGTTGCTGCAGATAGTGGTGTGGTTATTAAAGCTAAGGATGGTGGTATAGTAAAATTTGTTGACTCATCTAAGATCATCATTGAGTCTAATAATGACGGTATTCCTTATGTAGAAGTTTATAATTTAAAGAAATATAAGCGTACAAACCAAGACACTTGCATAAATCAAAAGCCATTAGTTGAAATAGGCCAAAAAGTTACCAAGGGTCAAATAATAACTGACGGGCATAGCGTTAAAAGAGGTGAGGTTGCTCTAGGTAAAAATGTACGAGTTGCTTTCATGCCATGGAATGGTTATAATTTTGAGGATTCAATTATAATATCTGAAAAAATCATATCCGATGATGTTTTTACCTCTATTCATATCGAGGAGCTTGAAATTGTAGCGCGAGATACAAGGTTAGGGCCAGAAGAAATTACTAGAGATATACC
>DDCV01000134.1 GCA_002335845.1 Rickettsiales bacterium UBA1997
AATGGGTTTTGCAGGGGTGACTAAGTAGCGGCACCATCAAATCTAACTGCCGGAAGGCCATTAATGCCAGCTTTATCATATTGAGGCTTGGCTGAGTCAGCTCCATCTTGGGAAGCGTTAAGCTTTCTAGTTGATTGGGGATTGATATCATTCCAAATTGATAACCTGCCATCATTAACAGCTTCATCAGCATCAAAACTATCTTGAGAGGTAGATTCCTACCAAACAGATAGGCCAGATATATAGGCAACTGGAGAGTTGTTAGTGACGCTTCGAGCCGATGATAATTTGATTTTTTGATAAAGAGTAGAGCCTTTAGTGACCCCAGCAACAAGAATGCCTATTATTAGAATAACAATTGATAATTCAATCAAAGAGAAGGCGTTATAGTTTTTTTGCATAACTTTATTATTATCGTAAGGCATATTGAAATTTAGTTCGCTTCGTTATTTAATAAATAAACATTATACAATGACCCTTTTGGTATAAAAAAGCAAAATAGATCTTATCTAAGGTAGTACCTTAAATATGTATTACCTTGCCGTATGCATCTAATACTGCCTCATGCATCATTTCCGACATTGTTGGATGTGGAAATATAGTATGCATTAAGTCTTCCTCAGTTAACTCAGCCTGTTTGGCAACCACAAAGCCTTGGATCATTTCAGTCACTTCGGCTCCAATTAAGTGAGCCCCTAGAAGTTCGCCAGATTTTTCATCAAAAATCACTTTTATTAAGCCATCAGTTTCACCAGCGGCAATAGCTTTACCATTTGCCATGTAAGGAAATTTACCAATTTTTATATTTTTGCCAATTTCTTTAGCTCTTTTTTCAGTTAAGCCAATTGAGGCAATTTGTGGCATAGAATAAGTGCAGCCTGGAATATTTTCTTTTTTTATGGGATGAATTTTGCTAGCGTCATATTTTCCTAATTTGCTAGCGATTTTTTCAGCAGCAATTATGCCTTCATGCGAAGCTTTATGGGCTAGCCAAGGGGCGGAAGCCACATCGCCAATAGCAAAAATATTAGCGTCATCAGTTTCCAAATAACCATTAGTTTTGACGGATGATTTTTCTAATTTAACTTTAGTATTTTCCAATCCAATATTTTCGGTATTAGCTACCACGCCAACAGCCATTATTACTTTTTCGGCTTTTATTTCTTGGCTTTTGCCGCTTAATTCAACTATAGATTTAACTTCATTTTTTTCAGTTTTTAGTGATTTCAACGCAGCTGAAGTGTGGATTTTAATACCTTGCTTAACAAATGATTTGTGAGCTAATTGAGAAATTTCTGCATCTTCAACAGATAAAATAGTATCAGCCATTTCAACAATAGTAACCTCGCAACCCATATTGCGATAAAATGAGGCAAATTCTATGCCAATCGCACCGCTACCAACTACCAAAAGCGATTTTGGTAGCTTTTTAGGAGTCATAGCTTCGCGATAAGTCCAAATATTCTCACCATCGCTTTCCATACCCTTTATTTGACGAGCTCTAGCGCCAGTGGCAACTATAAAATAATTAGCTGAGATTTTGGTGATCTCTTTTTTGTCTTTTATTACTGAGATTTCTTTTGATGAATTAAATTGAGCAAAGCCATCAATTACCTGAATCTTGTTTTTTTTCATCAAGCCAGCAATTCCCATGCTTAATTTTTTAGAAACATCTCTAGATCTTTTGATAATTTTTTCAAAATCAAATTTAACATCTTGAACACTAAAACCATATTCATCGACATTATGGAGTAAATGATTTATTTCTGAAGATTTAAGCAAGGCTTTAGTTGGAATGCAGCCCCAATTTAAGCAAATTCCTCCCAAATGATTGGCTTCAACAATAGCAACTTTTAAACCAAGTTGCGAGGCGCGAATTGCCGCAACATAACCGCCGGGACCAGCACCAATAACGCATAGATCAAATTTTTGTAAGTCAGTCATTTTGAATGTTTATTATGTTGAAATTGAGTGAAATTTTTGATAGTAAAATCTAAATACCCCATTTTTGTACAAGATATTTTTCTATAGATTCTTGCTCTTTATTTTTAAGATTGCGATCAAAAATAATAATTTCACCAATATAGCCGCCATAAAAAGCACCTGGAGTGGTTTCGGTAGCTCCAGCACCTATTCTTAAAGGCATCACCTTATTTGTCTCGTAGCCGTGAGTAACTGTATCTTTAAGAGATCCTTTGTCGTAATATGTTATATCAGATCCATCATATTTTAAGGTTATAATCTTTGTTTCACCCACTTGGGCTGCAATAGAGCTAGATCCAACTCCCCAGCCACCAGATCCACCAGCTGTGCCATCGCCTTGAAATAGTGAATAATTATTGGTATTCGATACATAAAATGAAAATCCTGTTGCAAGACCTGCCGTTGAATCTCTTGATGTCAAAGGTGATCTATAGGTGCCATCAACTATTGTAGTCTGCAAAACAAAAAACATGGTATATGTTGGGGAATTAAACGCTTTTTCATAGCTTTTTTCAAAATAAGTAGCGGCACCATCAAATCTAACTGCCGGAAGGCCATTAATGCCAGCTTTATCATATTGAGGCTTGGCTGAGTCAGCTCCATCTTGGGAAGCGTTAAGCTTTCTAGTTGATTGGGGGTTGATATCATTCCAAATTGATAACCTGCCATCATTAACAGCTTCATCAGCATCAAAACTATCTTGAGAGGTAGATTCCCACCAAGCAGATAGGCCAGATATATAGGCAACTGGAGAGCTGTTAGTGACGCTTCGAGCCGATGATAATTTGATTTTTTGATGAAGAGTAGAGCCTTTAGTAACTCCAGCAACAAGAATGCCTATTATTAATATCACTATAGAAAGCTCTATTAAGGAAAATGCCTTATAGATTGTTTTTTTAGTCATTATTTAGTTAGGAAACAATATAATTAATATGTCTGAACCAGTCAGTTAGCTTGTGCTAGATATTTTATAATTAAAGAGTTAATAAATGAAATAAATATATTTACTTATAATTTGATATTATATGGGATATATTTTAATAAGTGATGTGATGGAATCTAATTTTTATTTGTTAATTCCTTAGCATTTTATTATTTTACAAAGACTAAGTAACCAATAAAATTAAAAATATGTCCGCTGAAATTGAATTGAAGCTTAAAAAAATTTCTGATTTACTTAGGATAATACGGGGGTGTCTTTGACCTAGAAAAGGTTGAAAAAGATTTAGAACAAGTCAAGGAGGAGTGCAATAAGTCGAGTATTTGGGATGATCAAGAAAGGGCGCAGAAATTATTCCAAAAAAAATCGACCCTAGAAAATGCTATCAAACAATATCAAGAAATATCTAATTCATTTAATGATAATAAAGAATATTTTGAGCTAGCTAAGATTGAGAATGATCAAACTTTGCTTCTTGATATTGAAAATCAGCTTAATTATCTGTTTAAAAAATCAGAAAAATTTAGCATTGAAGCTATGTTTAGTGATGAAAATGATGCTAATCATTGCTTTGTTGACATTAACGCTGGTGCTGGCGGCTCCGATTCTTGCGATTTTGCTGTGATGTTGATGCGAATGTATGAAAGATTTGCCGATGATAATGACTTTAAAACGGAAATTATTTCAATGATAGATGGTGATGAAGCTGGAATTCGCTCGGCTACTCTTAAAATAAAAGGACAATACGCTTTTGGTTGGTTTAAAACAGAAAGCGGAGTACATCGTTTGGTTAGAATATCGCCATTTAACGCTAATGGCAAAAGGCAAACTAGCTTTGCATCAATTTGGGTTTATCCAGAAGTTGATGATGATATTGATATAGAAATATCCGATAAAGATTTGCGCATTGACACTTATCGCGCTTCAGGCGCTGGAGGACAGCATGTTAACAAAACTGATTCANNAGTGCAATGTCAAAATGACCGTTCGCAGATAAAAAACAAAGCTTCGGCCATGAAAATGCTAAAATCTCGACTTTTTGAGCTTGAAATGCAAAAAAAACAAAATGCCTTAGATAAAATAGAATCAGGAAAAACTGATAATAGCTGGGGTCATCAAATTAGATCTT
>DDCV01000031.1 GCA_002335845.1 Rickettsiales bacterium UBA1997
CTAATGACGGATTTGGGTTTAAGTATTTTATAAATGCTGCAAAATTATTTTGATTGATTGTGATAATTTTATCGTTTTCTACATCTTCTTTTGGCATTTCTTGAAAATGCTTGCTGGGACTTGCTAATTTACGCAAATCTCGGCTGCCAACATTATTAGCGACTTCTTCTGCCAATTCACCGTCAGTATTAAGGGCTAATTTACTTGGAGTTGAATGCGAATTATTTCCCTCTAATTCCTTTGCCATATCCACTTCAGATTCTGAGTCGGAATAATCATCTGGGTCTATAAAATAAGGGACTTCTACGCTATCAATACTATTGGAAGAGTTTATTTCTGATTCGACTGGGTCTGTAAAATCAGGGACTTCTACGCTACCAATACTATCTGATTCGACTAAGTTACCGTCAACAATAATTAGAATATCTCTGCTTGGACTTAAAAGTCCTGGCCCTACCCTTGATTCTTCCACAATATCTACGGGCTCTGAGGGGGAGTAATAAAGATTTTGGTCTATAAACTCAGGGCTTGCTACGAGAGCAGTAGGGCCTTTATTTTTTTTAACCTTAGAGAATGCAGTTTGATCTACCTGATCTGTAGCTTTTGTATCTTCTTCTGACTCCAGCGCTTTTCTTTTTCCCATTATTATAACAAATTAATTATAGGATATCATAGCCCATCTTGCAAAGATGTATTTTGACACATATTTATAAATGTTGACTTTTTTTGTAAAAATCTATTGAAGATTTATTGTAGCATATAACTAAACAACGGTAAAGAAAAAAATAATTTTTATACTAACAACAACAAAACTCATACATAGCACCAATATTTAGTAAAATTAATCTTGCACTCAATCAGTATTGCAAAGATCTTTTAACACTGCTGCAATTGCTGCAGTAACAAATCGCAGTCGCCAAAGCATCCGCTTCATCTTCTGTTTTAAAATTGGATTTTGGTAGCAAGACTTTTACCATCATTTGTATTTGCTTTTTATCTGCTCGTCCTACTCCTGTGATAGATTTTTTGATAGCGGTCGTTGAAAATTCATGAACTTTTAACTTATGCAAACCTAAGGTGAGCATTAAGGCGCCACGAACATGACCAAGTTTTAAAGATGACAGGGGATTGATATTTATGAAGGTTTCTTCAATTGCCGCAATATCTGGCTTATTTAACTCAATTATTTTTGATAATTCTTCATGAAAGTGATTTAAGCGGTCCGCTAAATCTTGACTCGGTTTTGAATAAATTGTATAAGAGGAAACAAAACTCAAGCAATTATTATGACTAGAAATTATTCCCACTCCCGTTTTGGTAAGTCCAGGGTCTATTCCTATTATTTTTTTCATGAAAATTTAAAGTGACATTTATACCAATCATTAAAATTAATTAATTAGCACTACTGGTCATAAAATTTCTTATCTTCTTTTGCAAGTTTTGTTAGCAATTTACTAGCTTCAAATCTTTGCCCATATTTTTTATTTAGATCTTCCAATTTTTTAACAATATCTTTTAAACCACGATTATCAGCATATCTTAGAACTCCGCCTCTAAAAGCAGGAAATCCTGCACCCATAATCATCGCCATATCAAGATAGCGCGCATTTTGAACTACGCCCTCTTCTAGGCATTTTGCCGACTCATTGACCATGATCAATATGCAGCGATCGACTATCTCAGAATCGCTGTGGTGTAATTTTTTAATTTTATTTTTCTTAACAAGCTTGCTAACTATAGAATAAATATTTTTATTAACCTTAGTCTCTTTACTATATTTATAAAATCCAATTTTAGACTTCTTTCCCAACAGATCTTTATGATTATCGTAAATTTCATTCAAAATTTCAGCCACTTTCATTCTTGTACCATAAGATTCTTGCAATGATCTAGCTACTTTAACACCAACATCAATACCAACAACATCAGCCAAAGTAAATGGCCCCATTGGCATGCCAAAATCTTCAATTAAAGAGTCGATCTTAACCATATCTCCGCTCTCTTGTAAAATATATGCAGATTCATTGAGATATGGCAGCAATATTCTATTAACCAAAAACCCCGCCACATCCTTAACTACAATCGGAGTTTTTCCTAGATTTTTAGCTAAAGCTACCGTGCTGGCAATTGTTTTATCATCTGTTTTTTCTCCTTTTATAACCTCTACTAAAGGCATGCGATTAACTGGATTAAAAAAATGCATGCCAATAAAGCGACTTGGGTTTTTTAGAGATTTTGCCATTTCATTGATCGACAAAGATGAGGTGTTAGAAGCTATGATAGCTTCTTTACTAACCCTTCCTTCTATTTCAGAAAATATATTTTTTTTGATTTTTATATCTTCAATTACAGCTTCAATTATTAAATCACGATTATTAAATCCTGAATAATCAAGGGTTGATGAAACTTTGGAAGTTTTTAATGATATTTGATATTTTGTTAGCTTTCTAATCTTTTTAAGCTGAGAAAATATTTTATTAATCTGACTATAGCCAATAGATATAGCTTTTTGCGCAATATCTTTCAGACGAACATCTATGTCATTTTTAGCAAACAACCAAACTATCCCGCCTCCCATAATCCCAGCGCCAACAACAGCTGCTTTTTTTACTTTAATAATTTCTGCATTTTTACCTTCTAAGCCATTATCTTTTTTTAAAGCTTCATTAGTAAAAAATAATTCAATCATATTTTTGCAAACCTCGCCCACAGCCAACTCACAAAAAGCCTCAATCTCAATTTTTAAGCCCTTATTAATGTCTTTTCCGTAAGTTCTTCTTATAACTTCCAAGGCGTAATGAGGGGCTGGATATTTACCATTTGTTTTTGTGGATAAATTATTGAAGGCGAAGTTAATGATTAAAGATTTACCAAAAGGTATCTTTTCTAAAACAGGCTTTTTTGATTTTACTTTTATTTTGCTAGATAAAACTTTTTCAATAAATTCATCAATTTGTGGCTTTAAGAAAGATTCGTTGATGATCGCATTTACTAGGCCGATTTTTAAGGATTTTTTAGCATTGATTGATTTTCCTGATAGAATCATTGATAATGATTGCTGTAAACCAACAATTCTTGGCAATCTTTGCGTGCCACCAAAGCCTGGAATTATACCCAAATTCACTTCTGGCAAGCCTAATATGGCTTTAGAGTTAGTAGTTGCCAAGCGATAATCACAAGCCAGAGCCAACTCTAATCCACCGCCCAAGCACGAGCCACTAATAATTGCAATAGTTGGTATTTTTAAATTAGATAGCTTTGTTATGATATTTTGACCCTGCGAAACTTTGTTATAAGCATCTTTTTCACTAGAAATTGATTTAATCTCGTTAATATCAGCGCCAGCAATAAAATTGCCGCTTTTATTTGATGAAATAACTAAAATCTTGACAGATTCATTTTTTGTAATTTCGTCTAGTTTTTTTTCAAAATCAGTTAAAACTATTGCTGAAAGCTTGTTAACTTTTTCTTTTGGTAAGTCAAAAACTAGGTTCGCAATACCATTCTTATCGATTTCAAGAGATATAGATTTAGATACCTTATTAGATAATTGAGCTTTGGAAGATGATTTCTTCTCAGATTGAGATATTTTAATAGAATTATTTTGGGTAGTCATAATTATCTCATTTTATTGTTTTTCTGCTAAAAAGCGCTCAATTTCTAATGCAGCCATACAGCCTGTTCCAGCCGCAGTAACTGCTTGACGATAAATTTTATCTTGGATATCGCCAGCAGCGTAAACGCCTTCAATATTTGTTGCAGTTGAGTCATATTTTGTGATTAGATAACCCTCTTCATCAATTTGTAAGTTAGTATTTTTAAATATATCTGAATTTGGCTTGTGACCGATGGCAATAAAAATTCCATCAATTTTCATTTCACTTATCTCACCAGTTTTAGTATCTTTTAATTTAGCGCCAGTAACTGATTTTGGGTCTTTACTACCCAATACTTCTTCCAAAGTTTTGTTCCACAGCATTTCAACTTTTGGATTTTTAAACAATCTTTCTTGCAATATTTTTTCACCGCGCAATTCGTCACGACGATGAACAACATAAACTTTGCTACAATGATTAGTCAAATATAAAGCCTCTTCAACTGCGGTATTTCCTCCGCCAACAACGATCACTTCTTTGTTTTTAAAGAAAAAACCATCGCAAGTTGCACAACCTGAAACACCAAATCCTTGAAATTTAGATTCCGACTCCAATCCCAGCCACTTAGCCTGAGCCCCGGTAGCAATAATAACTGAATCAGCTTCAAAAATATCTTCAGATTCACCGATTAATGTAAATGGCCTCTTGGAAAAGTCGACTTCCTTAATATGATCATAGACAATATTTGTGCCTACATTTTTAGCTTGCGCCTCCATTTGCTCCATTAGCCACGGGCCTTGAATAGACTCAGCAAATCCGGGATAATTCTCAACTTCTGTGGTAATCGTTAATTGCCCACCTGGCTGAATACCATTGATCATTATTGGCTCTAAATTGGCTCGGGCTGCATAAATTGCTGCAGAATAACCTGCAGGCCCTGAGCCAATAATTGCTACTTTTGTTTTGTGAGTTTTAGACATTTGTTATTTTTTAAAAAATTAATTACTATTTTTACTCATTTTTCATTATAAAAATGAATTTTACATATACATGCCGCCATTTATAGACAAGGTATGACCCGTAATGTAAGATGCTTCATCGCTAGCTAAAAAAACCACGCCATTAGCTATATCACTAGCTTTTCCCATTCTTGTCATTGGGATTTTGTTTAGAGTTTGTTGTTTTTGCTCATCTGTTAAAATTTCAGTCATTGGACTTTCAATGAATCCAGGAGCAACGCAATTTATTGTAATACCTCGACTTGCAACCTCTTGCGCTAAAGATTTGGTCATGCCAATCATTCCTGATTTAGAAGCTACATAATTAGATTGGCCAGCATTGCCGCTTTGCGCTACCACGGAAGCAATATTGATGATACGGCCATATTTGCGACGCATCATTTTTTTGATAGCATTTTTATTAAGAATAAAAGTGGATTTCAAATTTATATCAATAACTTGTGAAAAATCTTCATTTTTCATACGCAAAACGAGGTTGTCACGAGTTATTCCGGCGTTACAAACCAATATATCAATTTGTCCACCAGCTAATTCTTCCGCCTTAGCAAATAAATTATCAACCTCATCACTATTAGATAAATTACAGGCTATAAATTTGGTATTATCACCTAATTTTTGGGACAATTTCTCTAATTTATCATTATTTGTTCCTGATAAGACGACAAAAGCTCCTTGATTTATAAAAGATTTGGCAATTTCTTCACCAATCCCGCCCGTAGCACCAGTTAGTAAAACTTTTTTATTTTCTAAATTTATCATAATATTTAGTTGTAAATGTTGTTATTTTGATAAAATATCCATAAGGCGCCTCATATTCTCGATATCTTGCTTTTTGTAACCCGGATTGCCAACTTCATCATCAAGATTTTTATCTTTAACAGCTTCTTCAATTAATATTTTAGATTCAGATTCTATTTTATCAGTAGCAATATCTTCCATTTTTTTACCCAAATCATTTAATGGCATGTCCTTGATCTTATCTTGCATATCTTTATAAGTAGAATTAAAGAAGCTTTCAACAATAGGGTCTACAAGCTCGCCAGAGTAGCGAATAATATTATATGATTTGGCATTTGTTAACCAATCTGGCGATTCTTTTATGGAAGAATTTTTATCAGTACCTAGGAAAGCGGAGAATAGATTTAATATAACCGCATAAAGAACGCCAAAGATTAAGAGGGTTTTAATAATTCCGTAGAATATACCCAAAGATTTATCTATTGAAGATGGCGTGATTGATCTTAGAGATTTAACTAAGCCGCTGGTAGAAAGGGAAGTTATTATGAGCGTTGCGATAAAAATAACTGAACCTATAACCGTATAAATTACAAGACCTTTGATAGAAGATGATTTAAATAAAGAGCTGACTAAGGGTGCTAAGAAATATGACATTAATAGAGCTGTAACCCAATTAAATAAAAGAAATATCTCCTTGACGAATCCACGCAAAAAAGCGGTTAGAATAAAAATCAAGGTAAAAACTACAAAAACTAAATCTAGAATCAACACTATTAAAACCTATCTTTAAATAATCTTACAAAGGGTAGATTTTTGGGCAAATTTTTTATAATTTGACCAGGATCTTTTATCTCACCCTCTTCATTCAAAACAAAATCTTGCACAGAAGCGGTTACATCTGTTATAATATTTTTAGTTTTATATTTTAACTTTTCAAACTTCATTACTTTTTCTATCTCTGCATCAATTAATTTTTTAGTTTTCCTTAGCTCGATATCATCATCATTTAAAAAAACTGGAAAAATTCTTAATATTATTTTTGATAAAACCAACCTCTTTGTGTAATAGTTAAAATCGGTTGATTTATCCTTGAGCAACGACCACATTGTATCGGAAATATTTAAAGATATTTTTAGAGGCTGAATCACTGTATTTGAACTTCTTGAAAAGAAAATAATATTTTTTGGATCAAGATATAATTTTGCTAAAGATTGCAAAGCTTTTTTATTATCAATCTCAATTTCAAAGCGCTCATACAAACAAAATCTAATTTTATCACGAATCTTTTGTTGCTCAAAATCCTGGAACGAAAATATTTTGTCAGCTAAGATTTTATTACCATTTTTGATATAAAAATCAGTAATATCTATAATGGTATTTGGGAAAATTAGTGGTAAATATTTTTCGTCAATTTTTACCTCTCGCATTGATTGCTGCAAAGATTTCTCATTCCAGCCACTAACAGCCGCGATCTCTAAGAAGCTTTTTAAGATTTTTTGTTTATTTTTCAGGGAATCAATTAACATAGATTATTTAAAGTAATAATTAGTTCATGTTTTTTGTAAAAAGAATAAGATAAAAATGCTATCATTTAATCGATATTAAAGAGCTTTGCAAATCAATGAATTTTATTCGTAAATAAAAGATATTTGCCATTTTATTTTAATATTGATAACATTTTTTTGACGCTGATATCAATAATATTTACATTATCAACAATAATTATATCAAAATTTAGATATGACAACTTCACTAAGCTTGTTACCAATTCACAATCGCTTTGATATTAGCTTTTCTCACGGAAAGGGAGTTTATCTTTATAATAAAAATGAAGAATATCTTGATTTTGGCGCTGGAATTGCTGTTAACGCATTGGGACATTGTCATCCAAAAATTGTTGAAGCCCTAACTGCTCAAGCCAATAAATTATGGCATGTTTCAAATGTTTATAATGTTAATGAATTGAATAATTTTGCTGAAAAACTCACTGCGGCCACCTTTGCCGACTATGTTTTTTTCTGCAATTCTGGCGCTGAAAGCTTAGAATGCGCTGTTAAAACAATGCGTCGCTATTTTTATAGCAAAAATCAACCTCATAAAAACCGCGTTATAACATTTTCTGGGGCTTTTCATGGTCGTACTATAACTGCCATTTCGGCTGCTGCTAAGAAAAAATATACCGAAGGATTTGAGCCACTTCTTGATGGCTTTGATAATGTTGAATTTGGCAATATTGAAGCTGTAAAAAATGCCATTAGCGATAATACCGCTGGAATTTTGATTGAGCCAATACAAGGCGAAGAAGGAATTCGCCCCTGCAGCAAAGAGTTTTTGCAACAATTGCGCGATATTTGTGATCAACATGGTTTATTATTGGGGTTTGACGAGGTGCAGTGTGGATATGGTCGCATAGGACATCTATATGCCTATCAATATTATGGCGTAATTCCCGACGTTATCGCAACAGCTAAAGCTATTGGAAATGGCTTCCCTTTGGGTGCTTGCCTTATAAAAAAAGAAGCTGGTCAATATATGACAGCCGGCACTCATGGTACAACATATGGTGGAAACCCACTGGCTATGGCTGTGGCCAATGCTGTTTTAGATGAAATTTTAGGTGATAATTTCTTAGATAATGTCAAAAAAATGGGAGCTTTCTTAAAAAGCGAACTTCAAAATCTGCAAAAACAATTTCCAAATATAATATCAGAAGTAAGGGGGATTGGCTTGATGCTTGGCTTAAAAATAAATGATAAGTTTTTAAACACCATGATTGTACAAAAATTTATTGATAATCACTTTTTAACCATTCCTGCTGGTGAAAATGTTGTAAGGCTACTACCACCACTAATCATAGAAAAAAAGCACATTGTTGAAGCTATCGCAAAAATAGAAAAAACCCTAAAATCCATAAATAGCTAGAGAGTTAAAATATTTTTTAATTTTAAAAGTTACAAAATGAAGACTATATACTTATAAGGTTTGGGGGCGTTGAAATGGAGAGTGAATTTGATTTGTAATTTTATTTTTCTAATCTTGTTTAGGAGCCTTGTAATGCAAAGGTTTAAAGTAAATTTCTGAAATAAATCTTCTGCCTTTTTCGCCACGCTTTAGCTGCACAATCACATCAATAACATTGCGAATATAAGTCAAAATCTCCGAAGGCTTCATGCCCAATCCCGCCTGCATTACCATCATCTTAAGCTGCTCAATTGCCATTATGGGCGTATCGGCATGAAGTGTTGAGATTGATCCGGGATGACCAGTGTTTATGGCGCGTAAAAAACTAAAAGCTTCTGAGCCGCGCAACTCACCAACGATAATTCGCTCTGGACGCAAACGCAAACATGCCTCAATTAGATCTTGCGTTGTAACATGAGCTCGACCTTGTCCACCTTTCGAAGCAATTAAATGAACGCGATTAGGGCTTGATGTTAAATCAATTTCACGCGCATCTTCGACAGATATCAGCCTTTCTTCGTGAGGGATTGAGCGAATCATAGCATTGGTAAAAGTAGTTTTACCGGTTGATGTTCCACCTGAAATAATAACATTTTTTTTGTATAAAACCGTTCTTGTCAAAAAATCTTTTATTCTGCCTAATCTTAATAATTTCGCTAAAATCAAATCATTTTTATCAACAACCTCACCTACTGAAGCATTGTCAAACATGCCCATTTTTTCATAGTCATTTAACGTCCATTTTAAAGATGATGGTTTACGAATTGAAATAACAACACATCTTGGCTCGCAAGCTGGTGGAAATACTACTTGAATTCTGTAGCCATTAGGTAGAGTGGCCGAAAGTAATGGCTCTTCCTCACTAACTCTTTGATCAGTTGCCTGTGCCACAAGTCTAGCAAGAGATTTTAGATGCTCGAAGTCAAATGTTGGTAGTTTTTCTTGATACATGTCACCCTTGCACTCAACCCAGACTTCAAAAGGCCTGTTAATAGAAACTTCATTAACGCCATCGCGGTCAAGTATTTGCCTTAGGGGCAGTAAATATGATTCTAAAGCTGCAACGCTCATTTAAAAAAATTAAAATGAATAGAAAATTCCTGTTAAAAAGACCAAGCCTTCATTATCTCTAATTTGCCTATTGCCAGATGATATGGCATTTTGATTAGAAATGTTACTAGCCCTAGCTTGATCAGACTGAAAATTAAATTTTGTTATCTCAAAGTAAGGCATTAAATATTTTTTAAGTTTATAATCAATACCAAATGACATGGCTCTGAATTTATTATTATGAAAATTACTGTTAAACGAAGTTAAACTTGCAGCTAAGGGGCCAAATTTATAGGCAATTCCAGCGCTAAAATAATATGGATCATTGTATTTGATTGCGTTTACGCTGCAATCTTGGGCCAATAAATTCTGCGTGATATCATAAGAGCAAGAATAGCTGCCGCTATTTGGCTTTGAATAACTTTCCCAAATTCCATAGGAGGCCCCAATGTCAAAGCCAAAATAATTTAGATTAATACCAAAATCATAGGCTAAAAGATCTGAGCGATCTTTTGAAACAGAATTGCCCTTTTCTGCAGTTGTTGATAAGGCGATATAAGCTCCATTTGGCAGATAGTGAAGATAGTTCAATCCAAATGAAAATATGTCTTTTATCTTGGCGTTATTTTGTGTATTAGCAATATTTTTTGTTAAGCCATTATTTTGAGAATCTGGCGTGTAGCTTAAGCCAAACTTAAAGCCATTTAAATCGGGCGAAAAATATGATATCTTTGTTGCATCCTCAACACCCTCAAAACTATCATCATTTATCGATCTTAGACTGTCCTTAGCATAAGAATTGTAAAATTCAGATGCGGCAACATCATTATCACTAAATTTAGAATTATGACTCTTAACATATCCTCCATGACCAATTGGCGATTGCGACAACATAACAAAGCTTGGCACCTTAACATTGGCACAAGATGAATCGCTTATGTTATCTTGGCAAACACCATTGATGCTATTATTATAATCGGCTAAAATTGGCAAATTAATGTGCTCTAAATATTTGCCCTTAATACCTCCCGCCCCCCTTGCAAAGCTAGCGGGATCATATTTCATTCGTTGGTTTACAGGCTTGATATTTCCCGCTTCAAAGCGACCAAATTTATTTTTATTAGAGATGTAAATTTGATCAAGATAAGGATTGTGCTTTCGCTTATTATCATCAATATTAAACTCAAAATTAGCACCAATTTTAGTTTTTATTTTGCTAGATATCTGAGAGGTAAATATTAAATCCAATTCACCATCGGCAACTAAATTATAACCTTTTTTATTATAATTTTTACTTAAATTATCATCTAATAAGGAATTTTCATATGATTTGTGCTGGTGATAATTAGAGCTTAATAGATTTAGATTGCCATTGGCTTTGATTTTATACGTCTTACCTTCTAACTTCTTAATCATGATATCTTTAGCAAAGATATTACCGCTTGAAATTAGTAAAATTAGTAAAAAATATAAAAATATTTTTAAGTTTTTAATCATATTATTAAAATGGTATATCTTCCTCATTGGCCAATTCCAAGTACTGTTGGCAATAGATCCATAGATTACGAAACTGCATTTGACAGAATGTTGCCCGTGCTTAATAGGCTAAAAAATCCACATCTCAAACTGCCACCAACAATTCACATTGCTGGCACTAATGGCAAAGGATCAACCGCTACTTTTTTAGCACAAATTTTTAAATGCAACAAAAATAAAGTTCACGCCCTCACCTCGCCTCATCTTCATCATTTTAATGAAAGAATCATATTGGATGGCGAGATGATTAATAATCGATTTTTATATGAAATTATGGAAGAAGTGCGTCTGGCCTCAAAAGATGCCATACTAACTTTCATGGAAAGCACTACAATTGCTGCTTTTCTAGCTTTTTCAAAGGTGAAAGCTGATATTTTGATATTAGAGTGCAATATGGGTGGGCGAATTGACGCCACCAATATTATTCAAGATAAAATTGCCGCCATAATAACGCCAATTTCATATGACCACGAAGAATATCTAGGATATGACATCAGAAGAATAGCGCTTGAAAAAGCTATGATTATGCGACCACAAACTCCTCTTTTTTGCTCATCACAAAGCAATGAGGCCAAAGAAATTATTAAGATTTTAGCTAATGATCAAAATATTAATCATTTTTATTATGATGAAGATTTTTTTATTACCAAAAATGATAAGGGAATCTTTGATTTTGAATTTCAAAATTATGAGTTAAAAAACCTACCAAAGCCAAATTTACAAGGCGATCATCAATATATCAATATAGCCACAGCCCTTGCTTGTATTTCAAAAATTTCACAACAAATAAAAATATCAAAATTAGCAATATCACAAGCTATCAAATCATGCAAATATCACTCTAGATTACAAAAAATTGAAGGTGCTTTACAAAAATCATTACAAAATAAAGAAAGTGAAATTTGGATTGATGGCGCTCACAATGAATCAGGAGCTTTTGCCCTAAAAAAATGGCTTGAAGAGAGGCAAGATAAAGATTGTCAAAATTATGCTGTCGTTGGCTTTAGCCATAAAAAATGCCGCCTTGGCTTTTTAAAGCATCTCAATGATGTTGCAAAATTAATAGCCGTTCGCGTGAATGGTGAGCCAAATCCAGAAAATCCAGAAAAAATAGTAGAAATAGCCAGAAGCCAAAATATATCGGCAATAAATCAAGAAAATCTAGCTCAAGCCATCGATTTTATCACACAAAAACAACAAAAGAAAAAATGTCGCATTATAATTTGCGGCTCATTTTATTTAGCACGAGATCTAGTGCAGATCTAATGCCATTTTCAATTTACAATTGACCATTATTAAACATCTTATAAAATCATAATTTTAACCTTTAATTATTAATTTTATGACAAGAATTAAAGCTCTAAGAGATAATCAAATTTTTGAAGAGTCGGAAAAGTTGTTAAAAGAGATTCCTTTTTCTAAAATATCAATAAAATTGAAGGGTATAGTTGCTATCAAGAACAATAATATAAGTAAGGTTTCTGAAGTGCTTGGAGTCAGTAGAAATAGTGAAAGGTACCCATTTTTTAAACAAACACTACTCTTCTAATTCATCAACAAATTCAGTTTCTTAATTGACACAAATTTATCAACAAAAAACCTCTTAAAAAATCACCACCACGTAAATTTGCGTGAAAGAAATTTGTTAAAATCTTAAACTCCCACTTTCTACGACTTCCTCATATTGTTCACCTGATATTTTTGATAAAAGACCACTGGTGGACATTTAATCGCGGTATGGATTCTTTTATTATTGTAATAGTAAATCTGATGAGCAATAGCTTCAACCCAAATCCGTCATTAGAAATT
>DDCV01000058.1 GCA_002335845.1 Rickettsiales bacterium UBA1997
GATGCCGGATCCGTTATATTCCTTACCGTCAATTAGCAAGCTAACTTTGATATTTTTATTATTATTGTTATTATTTCTACTTTTTATGGCCTCAGAGCTTGGCTGAGTAATATCGACATAAATTGGACTAAGCTTGGTTATTGTTGCTAGAGGAGTGTCTTGATTTTCGGTAACCAATGCACCAACAGTAAAATTTGTTCTACTAATCACTCCTGAAATTGGGGCTAGAACACTGGTCCTATTAATTTGTAGCCTGGCTGTCACAAGATTTGCTTTTGCAAGAGCTACTTCTGATAATACTTCCTCATATTCTTGCTTGCTAATCCCTTCTATATTAAGTAATTTACTAAATCTATCAGCCTTTGCTTTTGCTGCATTAAGATTGGCTTCAGCCTGTTTAATATCTGCTTTTTGCACAGAGGATTCAATTTGATAAAGCTGTTTTCCAGATCTCACAAAGCTGCCTTCACGAAATGTTATTCTTTTAATTAGACCTGATATCTCTGGGCGAACCTCTGATGATTCATAGGCATTTACTCTGGCGGGCAGTTCTTTGGTGATGATTATATTCTTTTTGGCAGCAAATATAGTGTTAACTTCTGGAATCATATTCTCAAAAGGCTTTTTATTAGAGTCTTGTTCAAAAGCTTGCTGATTTGATTTAAAGTAGAGAAAAACTGCTATCAATAACGCAATAGCTGCGATTATTAGAGCGAGAATTTTTTTTTGATTTCTTGGCATGAATTTAAGATAATATTGATTTGCTTTGATTAAGGAAAGACAGTATAGAATTAAGAATCATTATAACAGCGTCTAGTTCCTTTTTATTTCTTCCTCAAGCGCTTTTGCAATATTAAACATATTTTCTTCATCAAATCTATTGGTCATTAATTGCATACCGATTGGCAAATTATTGTTATCAAAGCCGCAAGGTACCGAAATTGCTGGTAGTCCAGCAAGATTTGCGGGAATAGTAAATGCATCATTGAGATAAGTGCCCACAGGATTATCTCCTTCTTTTATATTGATTGGAAAAGCGGTATTTGGAGTAGTTGGAGTAAGTATGGCATCAACCTTGGCAAAAGCTTCTTTAAAATCTTGAGCGATTAATCTTCTATATTTTAGAGCCTTTTTATAATAAGCATCATAAAACTCTGCTGACAAAACATAGGTTCCGGTAAATATACGGCGCTTCACCTCTTTACCAAATCCTAAAGAGCGACTTTTTTTATAAAGATCCTCAAGTGAGATATTTTTTTCATCACATCTAAAGCCATAACGAATTCCATCATAACGAGCAAGATTTGATGAGCATTCAGCTGAAGCAATAATGTAGTAAACTTCAGGAGCATATTGCGTGTGAGGTAGTGATATTTCAACAATATAAGCACCTCTTTCTTGAAGAAGTTTGATTGATTTTTCTTTTACATTATTTATCTCAAAAGGCATATTGGGCAACTGATATTCCTTGGCTATACCAATTTTTTTGCCCTTGATATCAGAATTTAATAAACTGTTAAAGTCGGGAACATTCTTGTCGCAAGATGTAGAATCTTTTTTATCATAACCAGAAGCAACTTTTAGCAATAAAGCGGCATCGTAAACATTTTTAGCAAAAAATCCAGCTTGATCTAATGAGCTCGCAAAGGCAATCATACCATATCTTGAACAGCGGCCATAAGTTGGTTTTACTCCTACAGTATTAGTAAAAGATGCGGGTTGTCGCACTGATCCTCCTGTATCAGAGCCAGTTGCACCAGCGCATAGATTTGCAGCTACCGCCGCTGCCGATCCACCCGAAGAGCCACCCGGGACTAAATCTTCCTCAGAGTTTTTTCTTTTGTAAGGATTAATCACGGGGCCAAAATAGCTATTAGTATTTCCTGAGCCCATGGCAAATTCATCCATGTTTAACTTTCCTATATTAACAGCCCCAGCTTGAAAAAGATTACTGGTAACTGTTGATTCATAAGGTGGAATAAAATTTTCTAGCATCTTAGAAGCCGCGGTAGTGCGGATATTTTTAGTGCAAAATAAATCTTTGATACCAAGAGGAATTCCCTCAAGTTCGCCAGCTTGATTATCAAGAATTTTTTGATCAGAAATTTTAGACATTTCGAGTGCTATATCAAAACATTCAGTAATATAGGCGTTTATTCTACGATTATTTTCAATGTTTTTAATATAATCTTGAGTTAACTCAACGGCGCTAAAATCTTTGTTTTTAAGACCATTTACAGATTCTTGAATGGTTAATTTTGTTAATTCTGTCATTAATTACCTCGAGCTTTTTGAATTGCTAGCAGCAACTCTTTTTTTGTTAATAATTCACTGGTTAAAATGCCATTCTTAGCATTGGGGCCATAGATTGCATTGAACGGGATAGCATAACGATTATTTTTTGCTAAATATTCCATTACCTTAGAGTTTGGTCTTGTGATATCAGCCTGCATAGCCATTATATCATCTTTTTGTAGCTCTTTTATTATTTCTGAGTTTTCTAAAACTCTAATTTTATTGATTTTGCAAGTTACGCACCAATCAGCCGTAACATCAATCACCACCACCTTACCTTGAGATATATAGCCTTTAATTTCATCTTCAACAAAATTCTGCCAAATCGAATTATATTGAGCAACTCTTATATCCTTATCTTTCTTTAGTAAGAACGGCACAGTAAAAAGACTAGTGATAAAGACTGTGATAAGAATGTATTTTATTTTATTAGACTTAATTCTTAGGCAGCCAACCATTGCTACAGTGATAAAGCTTACAAGATATGCCGGAAGATTACCAATTATGCCAATTAAAACATAAACCAACCAAATGATAGTCGCCATTAAAAAGCCAGACATTACCTGCTTAAATACCTCCATCCATTTGCCAGGCTTTGGCAATAAATAAACTAATTTTGGCGCAAATAATAGAATTATATAAGGCAGCGAGAAGCCAAGGCCAATGGCAAAAAACATTAAAATTATAACAATATAATCCTGCACTAAGGCAAATGATATTGCTGATCCTAAAAATGGGGCTGAACAAGGTGTTGCAAGAAGAACAGCTAATATTCCAGAAAGATAATTAGTGATAAAAATTTTCTTTTTTCGTTCATTTTTCGTGACTTTTTTATTGATTATATTGGTTAAATTTTGGCCAATATTTACTTCATAAATTCCCAAAAGATTGGCTGTAAAAAATACTAAAATTATAATGAGGAAAATTAAGAAATAAGGGTTTTGAAATTGCAAGCCCCAGCCCAAGCTATTGCCAGTAGCTTTTATTATTATAGCCAATACAGCAAAAATCACAAAGCATGATAATATCCCCATGATTGTTGCAAAAAAGGCGTATCGTATCTTAGTAACCGTGGCAGTTGATTTTTTTATTATTGATAAAAGCTTGATAGATAAAACTGGCAAAACGCAAGGCATAATATTTAGAATTGCACCTCCAATTACCGCTATTACCATCATAAATAACAAGCCATGTTTTTGGGGTGATTTAGATTTTGATGTTTTTATTATTTTTTCTCCAACCAGCTCTTTGGGATGAAATTTGTCAATCTTTGTTAAAGCCTCAATATCAATATCTTGACCAAGGTTGATGATAAATTCTTTACTAACGGGAATACAAATTTCTTTACATAAGCCGTAATTTACTGTGAAACTAATTTTTTGATTCTTCTGTGCCTGAGAAAAATTAAGGTTGATAGGAATTATAACATTATTTTTATAAACAGAATATTTATATATAACATCGCCAAAATCTTCTTCAATCATTGTTGATTGTGGCCAAAAAATCTGATGCTTCTGATAATTAGTGCTTTGTGAAAAATCAAATTTAGGCTCAATTCCTATATCGCCAGAGTCTTTTCCATATATTTTCCAACCACTTTTAAGTTTAAATTCAACACCAATTACTGGCTTTGTGTAATCTATTTTTTGTGTTAAGCTATTTTTATAATAGCTAGCAAGAACTCTTATTGAGGATGAGTTGTTAATTTCTTTTTGCCAATTTGAAATCGCGGCATTAGAATAGTTGGTGAAGATAAAAAGTTGAAAAATGAACGCTAAGGCTATTTTTTTCATAATTCTTTTTTCTTAAAAATTAAATTGAAATAAAGAGGGTTAGTAATAATAAATTGTCTGTAGCTTGCAATTTTTAGCAAGTAAAAGATAAAATCAATTAAAATCAATGATAGAAGAAAGCAGAATGTCGGGATCAAATTATGAAATCTTACGCGTAAAGTCAAAAGAAGTATCTTGTTTTGGCAATGATAAGAAATCTTCTCACCCCTTGGTTTACCTGAATATGGGGCAGAAAGATTTTGTTATTTGTCCTTATTGCAGTAAGTTTTTTACGATTAAACAAAGTGTTGATAATGATTTGTTGCGCAATATGGTAAATGATAGTAAATAATATAATTTTGAATTATGAATAACCAAAATACGGCAATTATTGGTTTGCAATGGGGCGATGAAGGTAAAGGCAAGATTGTTGATTATCTAGCTGATAAATTTAATTCAGTGGTAAGATTTCAGGGTGGCAATAATGCGGGACACACCATCAAGGTTGACGACAAAACTTATAAATTAAGTTTGCTACCTTCTGGCGTGGTACAGGGTAAGTTTTCTGTGATTGGTAGCGGTGTGGTTGTTGATCCTGTAGCCCTTTTTAAAGAGATTGATAGCGTTAAGAAGCAGGGTGTTGATATAAATCCCAATAATTTTGCCATTGCTGACAATGTATGTCTGATATTGTCAGTTCATTTGGAGCTTGATAAATTGCTAGAAGAGCAAAAGGGTATTAATAAAATTGGCACAACATGTCGTGGTATTGGTCCAGCCTATGAAGATCAGGTTGGTCGCAGAGCAATACATTTATCGGATTTATCGGATGGGAAAATACTAAATAGTAGATTAGAAAATCTATTATTTTTTCATAATTTGCTACGAAAAAGTCTTGGAGCTAGCGAAGTTAAAGTTTCAGATTTATTAATCGAAATCAATTCCATAAAAGATCGCATCCTGCCTTTTGCTAGATCGCCTTATGAAATTTCTAATCAGCTATTAAATAATCAACCTATTATGTTTGAAGGTGCGCAAGGCGCTTTGCTGGATGTATCTTATGGAACCTTTCCTTTCGTGACTTCGTCAAACACTATGGCTGGTCAAGTTGCATTGGGATCTTGCTTGGGAGTTGCTGATTTGCATAAAACATTGGGAATATTAAAAGCATATACTACGCGAGTCGGGTCTGGTCCTTTCCCTACTGAGCTTGATGATGAAATTGGTGAATATTTGGCAATAAAAGGTCAGGAAATAGGTACTGTAACTGGTAGGAATCGTCGTTGTGGCTGGTTTGATGCATGTTTATTGCGCTATACTATCAGACTTTCTAATGTTAAGGAAGTGGCCTTAACAAAGCTTGATGTGATGGATGAGCTTAAAGTAATTAAGATTTGTGTTGGTTATAAAATAGATGGCAAGGATTATGATTATTTACCATTGTCGCAACATCTATGGCAAAAAATTGAGCCAATTTATGAAGAGATGCCAGGATGGCAGGAAAGCACTTTTGGCATACAATCTTTAGATAAATTGCCAGCTAATGCCTTGGCTTATATCAAAAAAATTGAAGAATTATGCGGCATTAAAGCTAGTATAATTTCCACAGGCCCCAAGAGAGAGCAAACAATCATAAGCTAAATGTCAAAAATAAAAATAACTCTGAATGGCGAAGAAAAAGTCTTAGAAAATCAAGAAACGATTGCTGATTTGATTCAGCTATATGAGCTAGATATAAAAAAAGTGGCCATAGAAAAAGATTTGCAAGTTATTAGTCCTGATAAATATAGGTTAACTCAGATAAATGATGGCTGCAATATAGAGATTATTCATTTTATTGGTGGCGGCTAGATCTATTTTTTGCTTCTAAAGCTCAAATGAAAATGTTTATTATCCTCTAATAATATTTACCTGGCTTTGTGTTTGATTTCCTGAGGTCGGTGATGGACTCTTGGTTGGGTCTTGATCTGATGATGATAATACGCCATCAATAGCATTATTGTAATTTAAATTAATCGATTTTATCGCCAAGTCAGTAGCTGCAAATGGTGCCATGATATTATCAAAGACAGCATTGTTTGTAAACCAAATCCCAGCTTCATATAAAGTGTTGGGAGTCTTTAATTTAGCAAATTTTTTTCCAGTAGAATTTTTTGAGTCGCCATCAATACCGTCGATAGCTGTATTAACGCCGACAAAAACGCTGGCGCTAACAAACGCTAATGCAATGGCAGCACATCCTGCAGCTATACCCATAGAAGGCCTTACTAAAAAAGCCGCAATATTTGCCGGCAGCTGTGGTTTTTTACCAGATTCTAGTGCGAAGCTTTCTTTAATAGACAATTTTCTCTAAAAAAAATTAATAAATTTATACCAAAATTCATCTTGAATAATGCTTCAATCTTCTTATGTAAGAAGAGTGGCTTTTATTGTATCATAAAATTAGACGCAAAACAAGAAAAATATATGGTATATATAAATTTTATCTTTAGCTAAGCTTTATGTTACATTGTTGGTATAAAAGTTTATAAATAAAATGCCTAAGATTTATTAAAATCTACTTCTTCTTAAGGATTGGTTATTGGGTGATTGCGATATATTACAAATCACTAATCGCGAAAATTAATAAATTGCAAAGGTAAATCCAAAGATTCTTTTTTAATTAGATCCATTGCTTGCTGTAAATCATCTCTTTTTTTACCTTCAACTCTTAACTCTTCACCACGTATCGATGATTGAACCTTTATCTTGGAGTTTTTAATTTGTTTAGTTATTTTTTTGGCCGAATCTTGATCTATGCCATTTTTTAATTTTACGATTTGCCTTAGTGAATTGCCACTAGCCTGCTGCTCTTTTTCAAAATCAAGAGCTTTTACATCAATTCCTCTTTTGGTTGCAAATACTTTAAGAGAATCTTGGATAGCTTTTAATTTATAATCATCTTCGGCATTGATGAGTATAGTATTATCTTGTTTTTTTAACTCTATTGAAAAAATAACTCCTTTAAAATCATAGCGATTACTTAATTCACGAGATACTGAATTGATAGCATTATCAATTTCTTGTAAATCAATTTTGGAAACTATATCAAAACTTGGCATATTTATAATAAATTTAATTAATTAACGGCGTCTAGAGATTGATTTAAGTCATCTATTAAATCATCACAATCTTCTAATCCAACTGATAAACGGCACATTGATGGCGTAATGCCTATTTTTAATTGATCATCCGGCTCAATATTGGAATGAGTTGTTGTTGCTGGATGGGTTATTAGGGATTTAGAATCACCTAGATTATTAGAAATATCTATAATCTGTAGATTATTCATCATTTTAAAAGTGTCTTTCTTATCTCCATTAACTTCAAAAGCTAGCATAGCGCCACCATTTTTCATCTGCTTTTGTGCTATGTTATGCTGTGGATGAGATTTTAATGTCGGATATAAAACCTTTTTTACATTGGGGTGAGATTCCAAGAAATTAGCAATTTTTTCAGCATTTTGACAATGTTGATTCATGCGTAAATTAAAAGTTTCTAGTGATTTAAGAATTATCCAAGCATTAAAAGGACTCAGAGCTGGTCCAGTGTGACGATGAAATGGCAAAAGAGTGTCCTTTATAAATTCTTCACTACCCAGCACGCAACCGCCAAGAGTTCTTCCTTGGCCGTCAATATGTTTGGTGGTTGAATAAACAACAATATCCGCGCCTAATTCAAAAGGTTTTTGGCAAAAAGGTGAGGCAAAAATATTATCAACAATAAAGCTAGCTTTGTGTTTTTTACAAAGATTGCCAATAAATTCAATGTCGATAATCTCTAAGTTTGGATTAGCAGGAGTTTCAATAAAAACAACTTTAGTGTTTGGTTTAAAAGCTTTTTTCCATTCTTTCTGATCAGTTCCATCAATTAAAGTGACTTCAACGCCATAATTTGGTAAAATTTTGGTGGCAATATGAAAGCATGAGCCAAATAATACGCGAGAAGCAATAAAATGATCCCCAGCTTTTATTTGAGACATGATTGCTGCAAAAACTGCGGCCATACCGCTGGCCATAACACAAGCAGATTCGCAGCCCTCAATTAAAGACAGCTTATCTTCTAGCATTTTTAATGTTGGATTAAGATATCTCGAGTAAACATATCCTGGATTTTCGCCATTAAATCTACTTTCCGCGGTTTCAGCTGAATTATAAGAGAATCCTGAGTTAAGAAAAATTGCCTCTGAAGTTTCTCCAAAATTTGAACGAGAAGATCCGCCGCGTACAAGCTTTGTTTGGTCTTTTAATTTTGAGAAATCTAGATTTTTATTTTTATAATTCATTTATCTATTGTTAAAATTTACATCATCTACACAAGGCTATATCTTTTGCATTATTATTTTTTTAATCCAAGTTTTTTTAACATATCTTTGGTTTCATCTTTTAGCAGCTCCACCCTAACACTCGCTGTTCCTTCTTTTATTATTCCTAATATTTCAGCTGATTTTTTTGATAAATCAATAACTCTATCATGAGTAAAAGGGCCGCGATCATTAACGCGAACAATAGCGCTGCGATTATTAGATAAGTTTGTTACCCTAACAACAGAAGGGAGGGGGAGGGTTCGATGTGCTGCAGTGATATCATTCATATTAAAAATTTCACCATTTGCTGTGAGCTTGCCATGAAACTTAGGTCCGTACCAAGAGGCTATACCTTCTTCTTGTAAAGAGTCATATTCTCGTGGGTAGTAGGTTTGACCCATTATTTTATATTTATTGCCAACTTTATAATGGCCTTGATAAGTTGATTTATTTAATGATTCGCTTCTATGTTGATAATGAGCATCGTAATAATCATCTTGATATTCTTGATTTTTATTAGCTGATGATGAATTTTTAAAATCAATATCATCAATTGATTTGCCTAGGTTTGATATTTCTCTCTTATTATCAAGACCAATTTTTATAATCTCGCTAGGAGCAATAGTTTTTTCGTAGTTGCTGCGATGGCGGTTACCTTTTTCAATACCATCTCTAAATTGTTGTAAATGGCTGTGAGACGCATCATAATTACTCTTGATACGCGATATTGAATAATCAAAATCAGCGCAGGATGTTATCATGATAAGAGTTGCAAGAAATGGTATTTTTAATATCTTTAATTGAAGTATAGTCATGCCTACTTGCTTCTTTGCGATACTGGTGTAGAAAGTTGAAAATCCATTCCCTGCTTAACTTTTTCATAAAATGATAACTCTTCTTGAGCTGTGGGATTGAATTCATTTTTAGTTATTAAAAAGATACCATATTCAGCAAAGAAGTTTGGCAAAATATCAATCCCAAACATTCCATTAAGTCTTTTTTTGGCGGTAAGAAATATTTTTTCTTCAATTTTAAAATTTAAATCATAGCAAAGATTCTCAAAATCTTTAATTGAACAAAAGTGAATATTTGGAGTGTCGAACCAAGTAAATGGTAAATTTTTATTAACCGGCATAGTACCGTTGGTCATAATGTGCAGGCGGTTCTTATAATGAGTGAAGTTTGGCAAGGAAATAATGGCGTAGCGAGCTATTCTAAGCATTTCTTTGAGCATAGCTTTAGGATTTTTGGTGGCTTGTATTGTTTGACTGAGGATTGCATAGTCAAAATTGTGGTCTGGGTAAAATTCAAGATCCTTTTCCCCGTCACCTTGGATTGCAGAAATGCCTTTCTTAATGGTTTGGGTAACTAGTTTTTGTGATATTTCAAGGCCTCTAGCGTCAACATTTTTTTCTTTTTTTAAGAAAGATAGTAATTCACCATCACCACAACCAATATCTAGAACTTTAGTATTTGATGCAACTAGTTTTGATATTATTTCAAGATCAAAACGGATTTGTTTTTTGATGATATTTTGTCCGATATTTTCTTGATTTTGCATCGCTATATTAATTTTTAAAAAATGTAATTTGGCTTTATAATTGATATTTTTATAAAGTTAAGATGTTGCAAGAATTCCAGAGATAGTATTTTTCAAGGATTCATTTTCAATAAGAAAAGAGTCGTGCCCAGAGCTGCTATCTATTACAATTGAGCTAACTTCAATATCGCAAGCAATCAAAGCTTTGGTGATTTTTTTCATTTCTGATGGCGGAAATAACCAATCATCTGAAAAGGAAATTAAGCAAAATTTACCATTTTTATTATTTTTCGCAAAATTTGTAAAAGCATTTGCTAATTTGCCGTTAAAATCACTTTCTAAGTCAAAGTAATCTACAGCTTTTGTAATATATAGATAAGAATTAGCGTCAAAGCGATCAACAAAACTAAATCCCTTATGATGAAGATAGCTCTCAATCTCGAAATCCTTATCAAAAGAAAATGATAAAATATCTTTATCTTGTAAATTACGACCAAACTTATCATGCAAAGCATTTTCTGACATGTAAGTAATATGCGCTGTCATGCGAGCAACAGCCAAACCTTTGGCGGGATATGTTTGCTTGTTGAGATATTGGCCAGATTGCCAATTCGGATCAGCCATTATGGCTTGGCGACCAACTTCGTGAAAAGCAATATTTTGTGGGCTATGGCGGTATGATGAAGCAATTGGAATAACATTTTTAACTTTTTGCGGGTATAAAATAGACCAGCATAGTGCTTGCATGCCACCAACCGAACCACCAATTACTGCATGTAGCTCTTCTATTTGAAAATGTTGCAATAATAGATTTTGTGCTTCAACCATATCATAAATAGTGATTATGGGAAAATTCATAGAATAAGGCTTGTCAGTTTCTGGATCTATGCTTTTTGGATTCCAAGATCCCATACAGCTGCCAATTATATTGCTGCAAATAATAAAATATTTATCAGTGTCTATTGCCTTACCTTTGCCAATCATGAATTCCCACCAGCCATCTTTTTTAGTAACTGGGTTTTTTGAAGCGCAATATTGATCTCCTGTTAAAGCGTGACAAATAAGAATCGCATTTGATTTATCCTTATTGAGCTTGCCATAGGTCTGGTAAGAAATAGGGAAATTGCTAATATTGCTACCATTTTGTAGCTTTAAAGGCTTATCTTTAGCTAAGTAAACAATATTGCCAATTTCAAATTCTTGATATTTTGGACCAAATTTTGACTTAACTTTCATTATATGTGAGTTTAAAACTATTTATCATATCAATAAATTATTACTAGTAATGTCTGTTAAAAAAAGCAATATAGCTGATCCCAATTTACTTAAATTGCGTTATAAGATTGATGAAATTGATAATCAAATCATTGATCTATTGGCCGCAAGAATGGATGTGGTTGATGAAGTTGCCATATTAAAAAGATCTAAAAATGAAAATATTTTTATTAGATCAAATCGTGAAGCTGATATGATCAAAGACATCGTTGTTAAGCTTGATGGTAGATATCCCAAATCTCACATCATGACAATATGGCGCAAAATCATTGCCGCTGCAAATCTTCATGAGCAGGAAATTAATATTGGTTTGTATAACCCCGATAATATTCCTGATTATAAATATTTGATTAATGAATATTATAGCAGGGATTTTGCAGTTCAAAGCTTTGATAATGCTAGAAAATTGATATCCGATATTGAGTCAGGAGATATAAAGCTAGGCATTTTACCTGTACCAAATTCATCGCAAGAACCATGGTGGCAATTGATAGTTGATAGCAATATTAATATATTTGCTAAAATACCCTTTATTGAAAATGAAAGCGATCATGAATTATTTTGTGTGGCAATTAAGGAGGTTGAGCCAAGTCAAAGTGATAAAACTTTGTTATATTTAGAAACAAAAAATAATATTGAAAAAAATCAAATAGAAGAGATTTTACAAGAGCTTAATTTTGAGATATCATCATTATCGTCTCAAAATTCTGCTCAAGATATGGCAATCTTTTTATATGAAATTAAAGGATATATTGCATATGACAATATAGATTTAAGAAATTTGCAAGATAAAGACATGAGAGCAAAAATTTTGGGTTACTTTGCAACTCAAATTTAATTGACAATGCCTAAAAACAAGAAAAAAGAGAGAGATTTAAAGTTCAACAAAATACCTCTTGAACCCGCTCAAGAAGAAGAGTTATCAGAATTTACTGAAATTGATGAGAGTGATTTAATTTTAGAGAATTGGCAAAAAATGGGTAACAAGATGTTTTTATTAAATCTTGGTGTAAAATCTGCTGATATAAAGAATTACTTTGAACCCAGATCCGTCAATAAAAAGCTAATTNNTATTGACGGATCTGGGTTGAATATCTCTATGAGGGAGATGATAAAAGCGTAGTTGATGAATTGCCAAATGACAATGCGTCATTTTTTTATCGCAACCTTCTAAGAGACAACGATGATACCGTTAAACAGCAGCATGATTTTGATCAATATATAGTCAAAGCTGGAGATTATAAGAGTGAATTTATCGCAGGTTGTATAAATTATTTATATCAGCCTTTTTCAGACGAAGATAAGTCGAAGCCATCAAATATTTCTAAGAGGCTAGTTAAATTAGTAGATCTTGTACAAAATAGTACTGTTGTGGAAGGTGAAAACAAGAAAGGCACTTTACAATCGTTAGATGATGTTAAAAACTACACTCTCCTTAGATTTTTAGGACTTGAAACTGATAGATCTAATCAAGATTTTATGAATGATTTTTCTTATGCTATTGAAATTTTAAATATTACAGATTCCCATCGTTCTTCATTGAGTTCAGAGCAAGCTAGTAATACCANNGGGGGGCCTAGTGGGTGGATAAAAATTTCTAAACCTTCAACGCCTTTAAGCGCTCAGCCTTTAAAAAATAAAGAGCATCAGAGGTAGATTTAATGCCAAGGATAAATCCTAGGTCTATGATCGCAAAATATAAAAATAAGATCCCTGCATACTTAAATCTTGGCGATTTGTAAGAAGCCTTTATC
>DDCV01000145.1 GCA_002335845.1 Rickettsiales bacterium UBA1997
GAAAAAAAATTTTCCAAATATAAGACTAAGAAGACTTCGCAATAATAGCCCTATTCGAAATCTAATTAGGGAGAATATATTGTCTCCTCATGACTTAATACAGCCAATTTTTATCATAGAAGGAAACAATAAAACTGAAAAAATTAAGTCAATGCCTGATATTTATAGAATGAGTATAGATATTGCAATTAAAGAAATAAAGATTTTAAAAAAACTTGGTATTCAAGGTATAGCTTTATTTCCATGTATCGAGAAAAAACATAAAGATATTAAGGGAACAGAATCATTTAATCAAGATGGTTTGATGCAAAGGGCTATAAGAAGTATTAAAAAATCTGTGAAAGATATTGCAATAATAAGTGATGTTGCTTTAGATCCATATACGGTTCATGGGCAAGATGGAATACTAGGGGCTAATAAAGAAATTCTTAACGATGAAACTATAGAGGTATTGGTTCAACAATCTTTAAGTCACGCTGAATGTGGAGTAGATATAATAGCTCCTTCAGATATGATGGATGGAAGAATAAAAGCTATTAGAAAATCTCTAGAAAAAAATAAATTTATAGATACAAAAATTTTATCTTATTCCGCAAAATATTCATCAAATTTTTATGGGCCTTTCAGGGATGCCGTAGGTTCTGTTAAAAATCTTGGAGCTCTTAATAAAGATACCTATCAAATGGATTATGCAAATAAAAAAGATTCTATACGTGAAGTAGAAATGGATATATCAGAGGGCGCAGATATTATTATGATTAAGCCTGGAATGCCATATTTAGATATAGTTTCAAAAATAGATGATTTATTTAATGTGCCAATATTTATTTATCAGGTTAGCGGTGAATATGCAATGATAAAAGCTGCTTCAAAAAATAACTGGTTAGATGAAAAGAAGGTAGTTCTAGAATCTCTTATGTGCATGAAAAGAGCAGGGGCTAATGCAATTATTACTTACTATGCAAAGGATGCATTAAAATGGATGAAGTGAGAAAATTTACAGTCATAGGCAACCCTATAGGACATAGCCTATCTCCAGCAATCCACAAAGAATTTGCTAGACAGCAAGGTATTAGCATTCAATACAAAATGATTGAGCCAGAATCAGAAGATCATTTCGAAACACATACTCAAAGTTTCTTCTCTAAAAAAGGGTATGGTGCCAATATAACTATACCCTTCAAAGAACTAGCATTTAATTTTGCTAATGAACATGATATATCTGCTTTAGAGTGTGAATGTGCTAATACTTTAATGGCGCACAATGGTAAAATTAAAGCTTTTAATACTGATGGAGAAGGGTTCCTTAAAGACTTAGAAAATAAAGATATAAATTTAATTCAAAAGAAAATATTGATACTTGGCGCTGGGGGCTCTGCAAAAAGTATTATAAATTCTCTAAGTAAAATACATATAGAAAAAATTGATATTTTAAGCAGAACTGAACAGAGAATAGACCAAATAATTGATAAACATAAAACTTCATCAAATATATCTCATTATAAAAAAGGCTCAAAATATAATATAGTTATAAATACGACTCCTATTAGCCTAAATAATAATGAAATAAGTTTCCCAACTGATATCTTTGAAAGCTCAAGTATTAGCTATGATTTATTTTATTCCAAAAATATTACAAGTTTTCAGACTTGGTCTAAAAATAATGGTGTTAAAGAAACACATAATGGACTAGGTATGCTCATAGAACAGGCAGCATTATCCTATAATATCTGGAATAGTTTTAAGCCAGAAACAAAAGGTTTAAATAAAATTCTAGGTTTTTAATTTTAAATATTTATTCTTTAAGTCTACATAACCTTTTGCAGAATAAATTAAAAACTCCAATTCCTTATCAGTTAATTTTCGTGCTTTCTTTGCTGGACTACCCACATATAAATAACCACTATCAATTATTTTACCGGGCCCAACTAAGGAGCCTGCTGCAATCATACATTCAGAATTAATAATTGCGCCATCTAAAATAATACTTCCCATGCCAATAAGACATTTGTTCTTTATTGTGCAAGCATGTATAACTGCAGAGTGTCCAATGGTTACATCACTACCAATACTAAGAGGATATCCTGAAGGACAAAATTCTCCCGCATGAGTGACATGTAAGATAGAGCCATCCTGTATATTAGTTCTATCACCTATTGTTATACTATTTATATCCCCTCTAGCTACAGCCTGCGGCCATAAGGCACTATCTTTCCCAATTGTTACATCACCTATTACAGTCGCTTGCTCATCTACATATGCGCTTATATGGATATTTGGTTTTTTATTATTGAAATTTCTAATCATTCGTCTATTCCTTTTCATAAACTTAACATATATTATAGGCATAAATTCACTCAGGTAGGAAAAATATATGAACGAAAAATTTATAATGAAAATAGGAGAGGCTTTAGTTGCGGGTGGTCCTGCTGGAACAGCTGCAGAACCAGAAGTTGTGATAGGTGAACTAGATGGTCCATTTGGAACAGCTTTTGCTAACTTAATTGGAGATCAATCAAAAGGTCATTCAAAAGTTCTCGCAATAATGAATACAGATATAATGGTTAAACCTGCAACGCTGATGGTTAGTAAAGTTACTGTTAAAGAAAATAGATATACAAATATATTAATGGGTACTGTGCAAGCTGCTATAGCAAATGGAGTTCTTGATTCTGTTAGAAATGGCGATATACCCAAAGAAAGAGCAAATGACCTTGGAGTAATTGTATCGGTATGGCTGAATCCATCAGTATCTAATGATGATAACCTAGACCATAAAATTCTCTTTGATATTCATAGAAAGGCCACTAGCCAGGCCATTCATAAAGCAATGACTAATAAACCCGATATAGACTGGCTTCTTGAAAATCAAGAATCTATAATCCATAAATATTTTCAAATGGGGCTAGATGGAAAAATATAAACTATATTTACAATTAATGAGGGTAGATAAGCCAATAGGATTTCTCCTATTAATGTGGCCAGTCGTATGGGCATTTATGATTTCTACCCAAGGCAGCCCTAATATAATATATTTAATAATATTTGCAGTTGGGATTGTTGCCACAAGATCAGCAGGATGTATTATCAATGATTACTTTGATCAAGATTTTGATATTAAAGTAGAAAGAACAAAAAATCGTGTTCTTGCTTCAAAAAAAGTTTCAAATCAAGAAGCCCTGACTTTGTTTGGACTATTAATTACCGTATGCTTTATATTATTATTGATGTTGGGTTTTAAAATTATATTATTAACAATATTCTCCTTGATTTTATTAATCATATATCCTTTAACTAAAAGGTATTTTAAAATACCTCAATTAATTTTAGGAATGGCATTCGGTTCCAGCATACCAATGGTATTTATGCTAGAAAAAGGCTCCATTGATATCAATTGTATACTGTTATATATATTAACAATTATATGGGCAATCGTGTACGACACTTATTATGCAATGGCAGATAAAGATGATGATAAAAAGATTGGTATAAAATCATCCGCATTATTTTTTGGAGAAAAAGATATAAAATATTCTCTAAACTTACATTACAGTATTGTTATAGGATTTATGTTTTTAGGACTAATAAACTCTTTTGATCTAGTATATTATTTTTTTGTGCTGATATCGTTACTATGCGTTATCTACCAGAACCTACTAGTCAGATCAAGGAAGCCTTACCAATGCATATCTGCATTCGAAAATAATAATATCTTTGGATTAATAATTACTTTTGGTCTAATATTTAATTATATTTGAATAATATGAAAAATCTTGATATTAAAAATGACTGGACAGTTCTTGAATTGCAAAAACTATATGATTTGCCATTTAATGATTTGCTATGGAGATCCCATGAATTACATAGAAAATATCATAATCCAAATGAAATTCAAATATCTACATTAATGTCTATAAAAACAGGTGGCTGCCCGGAAGATTGTAAATACTGCTCTCAAAGCATACGATATGATACCGATATAAATCTTGAAAAAACATTACCCTTGTCAAATATCATAAAACAAGCCAAAGATGCTAAAGAAAGCGGAGCAACTAGATTCTGTATGGGCGCAGCTTGGAGAAATTTAACTAAAAGTAATCTAGCAAAAGTTAAAGAAATGGTAAAAGAAGTTAAAGACCTGGGTTTGGAAACATGTGTCACATTAGGAATGCTTTCCGGAACTCAAGCAGAAGAATTAAAAGAAGTAGGATTAGATTACTATAATCACAATCTAGATACTTCAGAAGAGTATTATAAAAAAGTTGTTACTACTCGTACATATCAGGACAGACTTGATACTTTAAAACATGTTAGAGATGCTGGGGTCAAAGTATGTAGTGGAGGGATATTGGGCCTAGGAGAGGAAAATATAGATAGAGTAAAATTAATTCAAGTTTTAGCTAACCTAGAAGTACATCCAGAGTCAGTCCCAATAAACAGATTAGTGAAAGTTGAAGGGACTCCATATTTTGACAATTTTGATGTAGATGAATTTGATTTTATTCGAGTTATAGCGCTAGCTAGAATTGCAATGCCAAAAGCTTATGTTAGATTATCGGCAGGAAGAGATGCGATGAATGACCAAATGCAAGCATTATGTTTTTTTGCAGGTGCAAATTCAATTTTTTATGGCGAAGAATTATTAACTACAAAAAATTCAACAATAGATCATGACCGCAAACTTCTTAAAAAGTTAAAAATTAATACAATGGGCAACTCAAATAGTTCTGAGAAGATTGAGTCAGATGAACTTCCTACTGAAAAAAAATTAAAAGATATACCTATAGCTATTAATAATATTCAAAAACCACATGCATCATAAAAATAAGTGTCTGATTTCAAAAATATAATCTTAAGTTTAAAGAAAGATAATAATTATAGAAATAGAATAGCTACTGAGTCTGCCCAAGACTCGTTAATAAAAGTTTCTGGAAAAATATTAAATAATTTCTCTAGTAATAACTATTTAAACTTAGCAAATAATAAGAAACTCAAAATAAAATTAAAAAAACATATAGATAAATATGGTATTGGTTCAGGGGCATCGCCACTAATAAGTGGTTATAGTAAAGCACATGAAAATCTTGAAAAGTATATAACTAAATTACTAGGGTTTGAGTCCACATTAATATCTAACTCTGGATATTTAACTAATGTAGGTTTAATTAATGCTATTTCAGAAAATGAAATTACTATCTTTCAAGACAAAGGAAATCATAGCTCTATTATCGAAAGCTCAAGGCTTTCAAAAACAAAATTAGTAAGATATAAGCATCTTGACTATGATGATTTAGAAGCTAAAATAAAAAAGATAAAATCTCCAACAAAAATTATATTTACAGATACTGTATTCAGTATGACTGGAGAGAAAGCAGATTTACTCAAAATCTCATCAATTGCAAAAAAGCATAAGGCATTACTCTTTGTTGATGATGCTCATGGTTTTGGTGTTTTAAGAAAAAATGAAAAAAAATTTCCTAGTTCTATTAATAATTTAAATTTAGATAAAATAAAAATTGATGCATATGTAGCAACCTTTGGGAAAGCTGTTGGAACATTTGGGGCTTTTGTTTGCGGTTCCAAAGAATTAATCGACTTACTTATTCAAAAATCTAAGCCATATATTTATTCTACAGCATTACCTCCTGCCTTGGTCGAAACTACCTTAGAAAGCATAAAAATGATAATGGATGATAAAAAGATAGTGAAAAATTTATATTCTAATATTATTTATTTCAAGAAGCTTATAAAAAAATTTAAAATAAATATAAATAGTTCTGATACTCCCATCCAAACCATGACAATCGGTAACCCAAAAGAAGTTATGGATATCTGTAAAAAAGCAAAAAAATTAAATATATTTCTGCAAGGGATAAGATATCCAACAGTGCCTATAAATCATGATCTTATTAGGATTAATTTAACTAGCGGTCATAGCAAAAAACAAATACAATCATTAGTAGAATTTTTAAATACTATTAAACAATTAAAATTTAATGATAACTTGACATGAACATACTAACTAACAAAAATATTCTACTAGGAATTACTGGAAGTATAGCTGCATATAAAGCTGCTGATATTGCTAGTAGATTAAAAAAAGAAGGTTGTAATGTAAAAGCTGTAATGACAAAAAGCTCTGAGCTATTTATAACAGAGACAACTCTTGAATCTTTATCTGGAAATAAAGTAATCTCTGAAGATGAAGGTTCAAATACTGTAACTAATTTTACACATCTTGACTTGGCTAAATGGGCAGATGTAATTCTTATAGCCCCATGTACAGCAAACTTCATGAATAAACTAGCCAATGGTCATGGAGATGGCTTGCTATCTACAATATGTCTGGCCTTTACTAAATCATTATTTGTTGCACCTGCCATGAATCCAGACATGTGGAATAACAAGGTAACCCAGGCGAGCATTGAAAAACTTAATGATGCAGATATTAAAATAATTGGGCCTAACTATGGCAGTCATGCGTGCGGAGACATAGGTTATGGAAGAATGACTCATCCCGAAGAAATAATTGAAAAAATTAAAGAGCGCAGCAAAACATCTCAGTTATCAGGAAGTAGAATCCTTATTACTGCTGGTCCCACAAGAGAACCTATAGACCCAGTAAGATTCATGAGTAATTATAGTTCAGGCAAGATGGGATATGCTATTGCAGTAGCTGCAAAGGCAAAAGGGGCCAGTGTAGAACTAATATCAGGTCCGGTTGCGTTAAACCCCATTACAGATATAAGCACAACATATGTTGAAACTTCATCAGAGATGTACGAGTCTGTTAAAGAAAAAGTTTCTAATTTTGATATTTTTATTTCAACAGCAGCTATTGCAGACTACAAACCTGCGAGTTATTCAGATATAAAATATAAAAAAAATGAAAATAATATTACTATAGAGTTCACAAGAGGTGTAGATATATTAGAAACTATATCTAAAAAATATAAAAATCTTTTTACTGTAGGTTTTGCTGCTGAAACAAATAGTTTAAAAGAAAATGCACAACAAAAATTAGCAAAGAAAAATCTTGATATAATAGTCGGAAATATTGCGAATCATGAATTAAAACTAGGTTTTGAATCAGACTACAATGAAGTGACAATACTATCTAATACAAATTCAAAAAAAATTAGCTATGATAAAAAATCAAATATCGCTAATAAAATTTTAGATTTTATAGCTATAGAATATTCAAATAAACTTCAGCTAGTTAAAAGTAATGCTAAGAAAAGTTAAGATTAAAATCTTGGATAAAAACTTAAAAGATATGCCATCGTTTTCTACGCCTGGTTCTGCTGGTCTTGACTTAAGAGCTTCATTAGATAGTACGCTAATATTACTCCCCAACCAGACTGAATTAATACCAACTGGGGTTGCCATCTTTATAGATGATAATGCTCATGCAGCATTAATACTTCCTAGATCTGGGCTAGGCCATAAACATGGAATAGTCTTGGGTAACTTAGTAGGCCTTATAGATTCAGACTATCAAGGCCAGCTTTTTGTTTCCTGTTGGAACAGGGGTAATGCTGAATTCAAAATTAACCCATATGATAGAATCGCTCAACTACTATTTATTACCATTGATCAGCCAAAGTTTGAGCTAGTACAAGATTTTGATGAAACAGAAAGAGGCGAAGGTGGTTTTGGCTCGTCAGGGAGAACATAAGGTTGAATATTTCAAAGGAAATATTTAGAGCTTATGATATTAGAGGCCAATATCCTGAGCAAATTAATGAGGAACTGTATAATCTTCTCGGCAAAGCTTTGGGAACGAAAATATTAGAAGTTTCAAAAATAAAAAAAGTTAGTATCTGCATGGATGGAAGATTATCAGGGAAATCACTGAAGACAAATCTAATTGAAGGCATAATATCAACTGGTGTCGATGTAATAGATATTGGAATGCTACCTACTCCACTTTTATATTTTTCATTATATGACCTAAATATTGATAATGGGTTAATGATAACTGGAAGTCATAACCCAAAAGACTTTAATGGAATAAAAATGGTCATTAATGGTATGACTTTGTTTGATAAATATATTCTAGAGCTCTATGATTTAATAATCTCTAAAAAATTTGAATCTAACGGTAGACAAGGAAAAATTATTTATAATGAAGATATACTTGAACAATACATTAAAAAGATTACAGCAGACATTAGCATAGATTTTCCTTTTAATGTATCGATTGATTGCGGTAATGGAGTAACAGGAGCTGTTGCTAAAAGTATTTTTTCTGCATTTAAAATTAATGCACATATAATAAACGAAAGTGTTGATGGAAATTTTCCAAATCATCCCCCGGACACTTCTAATGAAAAAAATTTAGTTCAACTAAAAGATGAAATAAAAAGCAATAAATCTAGTATTGGGTTCGCATATGATGGAGATGGTGACAGAATAATTGTTTTAAAAGGCAATGGAGATATTATTTGGCCTGATCAGCTTATGATACTATTTAGCCGAAGTATTTTAAAAAATAATAGAGATGCAAAAATTGTTTATGATGTAAAATGTACAAAGCATCTTGAAGATGAAATTATAAAAAATAATGGTATTCCAGTGCTTTCCAGGACTGGTCATTCCTTCATAAAAAAAGCAATGATTAAAGAAAAGGCATTGTTGGGGGGCGAGATGAGTGGACATATATTCTTTGCTGATAAATGGAAAGGCTTTGATGATGGTATATATGCATCGATAAGATTATTAGAAATACTATCTAATAATGAAAATTATGAAGAAATACTGAATGATTTACCAGTATCAGTAACGACGCCTGAAATTAATATACCATTCTCTGGCAATAATCATTTTACTTTCATGGATTTATTTGCAAAACTAACGAAATTCGATAATGCTAGTATTATTGATATTGATGGATTGAAAATAATATATCCAGATGGCTGGGCTTTGATAAGATGTTCTAACACTTCATCTAACTTAGTATTGAGATTTGAGGCAGATAATAAAAGTATTCTGAACAAGATTCAGGGCATAGTAAAAAAGAATATGTTAATGGTTGATAATAATATAAAAATACCTTTCTGAGGAAATATGAAAAAAGAAGAAGTCATATATAGAGGCGATAATAAAATTACGCCCGTCACTGCAAAAATATTAATTGAAGCATTGCCATATATTCAACAATTGTCTGGGAAGGTAATAGTTATAAAATTTGGTGGACATGCAATGACTGATGAAACTCTTAAAAATAATTTTGCGAGAGATGTTGTCTTATTAAAGCAAGTAGGTCTGCACCCAGTAATAGTTCATGGTGGTGGCCCACAAATTACTTCTTACTTAAAAAAGCTTGGAATTGAGTCAGAATTTGCTAATGGTATGAGAATTACTGATCCAGAATCTATACACCCAATTGAAATGGTCTTAGGTGGTCTGATAAATAAAGAGATCGTTAGCTGCATATCATCTCATGGAGGAAAGGCTGTTGGTTTATCAGGTAAAGATGGTGGACTAATTAGGGCAAAGAAGGTTATTGGTGAAGGTAAATTCAAAAATATTGATTTTAAAAATACTGGTACAGTACAAAGTATTGACCCAGAAGTTGTAAGCCTGCTAGACGGCTCTCCATTTATACCCGTTATTGCTCCTATTGGAATAGGCGATGATGGGAAGACATATAATATTAATGCTGATTTAGTTGCAGGCAAAATAGCATATATACTCCAAGCTGGTAAATATTTAATGCTTACAAATACAGCTGGAATTTTAGATAGTGATAATAATTTAATTAAATCTATTAATGCATCAAAAGTTAAAGAGTTAATTAAAAACGGAATAATATCTGATGGGATGTTACCAAAGGTTGAGTCAGCGTTAGAAGCTGTTGCCTCAGGGGTTGAACATGTTCAGATAATTGATGGGACGGTTGATCATGCTGTTTTATTAGAGTTATTTACAGATGCAGGTATAGGCACAATGATACGAAGGAAGTAATTTGTTTGAACAAATCTGTTTACTAGCAATATCACTTATTTCAAATATTTTTTCTGCATTTTCTGGAGGTGGAGCAGGTGTAATCCAGTTGCCTGCAATATTATTATTATTTAATATCCCTTTTATAAATGCATTAGCAGTACATAAAATAGCAACTGTTGCATTAGGCATTGGTGCAACAAGTAAATTCGCAAAAACTATTTCTTTTAAAAAAGATTTACTAATAAAATTATTATTAGCTGGTCTACCTGGAGTATTTATAGGTGCCCAGATAATATCCTTCACTGATGATCAACTTGCTAGATTGCTGTTAGGCGTATTAATAGTTTCTATCAGTCTATATTCATATAAAACTAAAAATCATGGTGAAATAGTATATGAATATTCAAACACTCTTCAAAATAATTTAATTGGTTATTCGTTAATATTTTTCACTGGTTTGCTAAATGGTTCATTATCTGCAGGGACTGGGCTAATTTTTACGATTATATTAATTTCTTGGTATGGCATGGACTACAAAAAAGCAATTGCATATACATTAATAATAGTTGGAATATTCTTTAATGCTTTAGGTGCGATCACCTTGGGGTTGGTAACTGAAATAGAATGGATGCTTTTGCCAGCATTATTTTTTGGGTCTTTGATAGGTGGTTATTTAGGGGCAAAAATATCACTATCTAAAAGCAATCGCACAATTAAAATTATTTATCAAACCATTACTATAATAGTAGGTGTTAGTTTAATTATATAAAATTATCTTTTGTATTGAGTTATATATTGAGTCATTGATTCTAACTCTAAAGCCATTGTCTTGTTATTTTGAAGAAATTCAACAATATCATCAAGAGTAATAATTGAATAGACTGGTATTTTATATTTATCTGAAATCTCAATTGAAGCCCTTTTGGCTAACCCAACCTCCATCCTATCAAAAGCAACTAAAACAGATACTGGTATTGCATCATTATTTGACAAAAGATCTATTGACTCAATTATTGATTTACCAGACGAAATAACATCATCAACAATTAGCGCGTTACCTATTGGTGGAGAGCCAACAAATATACCTTTTTCTCCATGCGCTTTAGATTCTTTTCTATTGAAACAAAAAGGTTTATTAACATCATGAGAATTATACAAGCTATTACTAATAGACGTGGCTAATGTTATTCCTTTATAAGCAGGGCCAAAAATAAAATCATATTTTATATTATTTTCTACTAATAAATCAGAATAAAATTTTGCTAATTTAGCAAGTAATTCGCCAGTATTACATAGACCTGTATTAAAGAAATACGGGCTTTGTCTGCCAGAATTAAGAGAAAAATTACCAAAACGAAGTATTTGATGGTCTAATGTAAATTCTATAAATTGTTTTTTAAAGTCGTTCATTAATATTATGAGTATTTATTATATATTTTAACATAGTGTAAATAAAGAATATGAAAGTTTTAACATTAAATGTATGTGGAATCAGGGCAAGCCAAAAGAAAGGTTTGTTTAAATGGCTAAAAAAAGTAAAACCAGATTTAATATGCTTCCAAGAGGTTAGAGCATTAGAAGACCAAATTAGCTCTGATGATTTTAATATTACTGGTTACAAAAGATATATGTCAGTTGCTGAAAAAAAGGGTTACAGCGGGGTATGTATTTATGCAAAAGAAACTCCAAAAAATATAAATAAAAGTTTTGGGTCAAAAATTTTTGAAAATGAAGGTAGATTTATAGAATTAGAACTAAATAAGCTGCATATCATCTCTATATATTTTCCATCAGGGTCATCAGGAGAAATAAGGCAGGAATTAAAATATAAGTTTATGTCAAAATTTGAATCATATCTAAAAAAGATGAAAAAAAGAAATAAACCAGTTTTAATTTGCGGTGACTGGAACATTGCACATAAAGAAATTGATATTAAAAATTGGAAGGGGAATAAAAAAAATTCTGGATTTTTACCGGAGGAAAGAGCTTGGATAGATAAAATAATTAATTACTATAATTGCATAGATGCATTTCGATTTATCAATGATAAGCCAGATAATTATACATGGTGGTCAAATAGAGGTCGAGCCTGGGATAATAATGTAGGCTGGAGAATAGATTATCAAATACTCTCTTCACCAAAAAATGTAGCAATATTATCAGCAGATATTTATAAAAAAGAAAGATTTTCGGATCACAGCCCATTAATAATAGATTATGATATATAAGATGCTAAAAAATATTTCTCCGTATTTAGAAAAAAAAATGCTAATAACATTAGGAATGGGTTTTGTTTCTGGTGTTCCATTGTTATTAACAATAACTTTGTTGCAAGCTTGGTTAACTGACGAAGGCGTATCAAAGTCCACAATTGGTTTATTTGCACTAGTAGGAGTCCCGTATTCATTAAAATTCCTCTGGGCCCCAATATTTGATAGATATGTTATATCAAAGCTTGGACGCCGACGAGGTTGGATATTAATAACTCAAGTCTTACTGATATTCTCAATAATAGGACTAGGCATGACAAATCCTGCAATGAATGCAGCCAATGTTGCATTGCTTGCGATATTCGTAACATTTTTTTCTGCATCACAAGATATTGTCATTGATGCATACAGAAGAGAATCATTATCAGATAATGAGCAAGTTCTGGGTGCATCATCTTATGTTCTAGGTTACCGCATAGGGATGCTAGGTGCTGGTGCTGGTGGCTTAATACTTGCTGACTTGATGTCTTATCAATTTGTATACTTAATTATGGCATTAGTGATGATTGGTGGCGTTTTAATTACTTTAATTGCTGATGAACCAGTTAATTTCTCAGAGCCATCAACATTTTTAGATGCTGTTAGAAATCCATTTGTAGAATTTTTTAAAAGACATGGAGATAGCATAAATAATAATATCTCTATACCTATTTTAATTTTACTGTTTATCTTGTTATACAAGGTTGGCGACACAATGGCGCACTCATTAAGTACAAATTTTTATCTAGAAATGGGTTATACGAAAACAGAGATCGGCACAATTGTTAAAGTATTTGGTCTTATAGCAACATTAGTTGGAGCATTCATTGGTGGTCTATTATCAATTAAGATTGGACTGTATAAGTCATTAGTATCATTTGGGATATTTCAAGCAATAGCAACATTAGGTTTTGCAATACTTGCTGTTTCAACTAAAAGTTTAATGTTATTAGCAAGCGTTATAACATTAGAAAACCTTGCTGCTGGAATGGGTTATACAGCATATTTAGCATTCATAGCCAATATGACCAATAAACAGTTTACGGCAACACAGTTTGCTCTAATGACCGCTATAATGTCTCTTCCAAGAACTTTGTTTTCAGGTTCATCTGGATTCTTAGTCGAAATTTTAGGATGGGAATATTACTTTATTTTCTGTTCACTGATAGCATTTCCTGCTTTAATAATACTTAGAAACTTAAGGAAGAGAGTAAGTATATGATTTTATTTAATACTGCAGATATTTGTGATGAAAATGATGATATTCAAATAGGAGACCCAATCTTTAAGTCATATGGAAAAAATAAAAAATTTCATGGGATGATTAGAACAGTGATTGCTATAGAAGATAATTCATATGTTAAAAAACTAGTTGAAGAAAAAGTTGACGGCGACGTTATGGTTGTAGAGGGTAAAGCATCTACCAAATGTGCTCTACTAGGCGATAACCTAGCAATGAAAGCATTCGAAAATGGATGGTCTGGCTTTATTATTAATGGGTGCATTAGAGACTCAGAAATTATCAATAATATTCCAATTGGGATAAAAGCAATAAATACTATGCCCATAAAAAGCCAAAAAAATAATATAGGTGAATATAAGAAAGCCTTAAATTTTGCAAATATAAATTTTCAGGAAGGTGAGTATATTTACTCTGACCCTGATGGAATTATTGTGTTAAAAGATCAATTAGTTCCCGAAGAAAAACCAGTTAATAATGGATTAATACCTTATACGGTAATAACTTTCACCAAGACTTATCAGAATGGATAATCATTTAATTGAAATAGACAATATATCTTTATTGAGAAATGAGAAATCTATTTTAGAAAACATATCGTTCCAGATAAAAAAATCAAAGGCATTAAACTTGTATGGGTTAAATGGGTCTGGGAAAACATCTCTATTAAAAATAATTGTTGGAATGACAGAGCCAACCTCAGGATTTATTAAAAATGTCAGTGGAGATGAAGATCTTTTTAAAAAAACAATTTACATTGGTCATAAATATGGAACTAAAGGCAACCTTACTGTTGAGGAAAATTTATCTTATGCTTTAACTGTTAATTCTAAAAACTCTCCACTAATAATTAAGAAAGCATTGGAGACTTATAAGATGACTCGGCAGAAAAGTATGCTAACAAAAAATTTATCCCATGGCCAACAAAAGAAAGTTTCTTTAATGAAAACTTTGATAACAAATTCTTTATTATGGGTTATCGATGAACCATATAGTGCACTAGATGAAGAATCAATAAATATTTTTAATGATACTACTAAAGAATATTTAAAAAATGGTGGCGCGCTAATAATGACCAGTCATAAAAAAATTAAAGAACCATTTTTTACTACTGAGAATTATAAAATATATTCCTAATGAAAATATTAAATATCATAACTAAAGAGTTTTTACTAGCATCAAGATCTGGATATGAAATATTCATGCCTATAGTATATTTTCTTATCATAATCATTTTTTTTAATATATCTACTAGCTATGTAGAAAAAGTAATTATGTTAGAATTATTACCCTTAATGATTTGGATCTCTTGTCTTTTAATCTGTATTTTAAATTTAGAAACAATATTTAAAGAAGATTATGATGATGGAACTTTAGAAATGTTTTTAATAAAAGATGATGAAATTGAACTTGGTATATTAATAAAAATTTTATCTCATTGGTTATTATCTAATTTACCTATTGTGATAGTTGCTCCTTTAATAGCCATGGTTCTTGGTCTTGACACAACAACGACATTAACTTTATTTGTGACATTATTAATAGGAACCCCTACGATGAGTTTGATAGGGTCCATTGCTGCCGCATTAACCATAAGCCTTAGAAAGAATAAAATACTAGTTTCTATAATAGTCTTGCCCTTATATATTCCGATACTAATATTTGGGACTAGTGCTGTTAACAATTCTTTTTTTAAAATGAACTATAGTGTCGAGCTGACTTTAATGCTATTTTTATTCTTTATTTTTTTATTGATTACACCATTGGCATGTAGCAAAGCTCTAAAGATAAGTTTAGATTGATTTAGCCCAACTAGTATTTTTTTCTCTCTCTAACAATGTGTTTCTTGCAGACAAAAGTACAGCCAATATGAAATAAAATGTGAAACCTATCGCGGTATAAATTAATGGATATAACATTTCTGAGGCAATTGAGGGAGAACTAAACTTCATAACAGATGGTCCTTGATGCAAAGTATTCCACCATTCTACAGAGAAATGAATAATAGGGATATTGATAAAACCAACAATAGCAAGAATGTTGGCTGCCTTGGCGCCCTTTCTATAATCATCATAAGCATGGTATAAAAAAATAATAGATAAATATATAAAAAACAATATTAATTCTGAAGTTAATCTAGCATCCCAAACCCACCATGTTCCCCACATTGGCTTACCCCAAATAGAACCTGTCACAAGAGCAAGAAAAGTAAACATGGCGCCATTTTTAGCAGAAGCAATAGATAGAACTTCAAACACTTTTATCTTCCATATAATAGATATTAGTGAACATATAAACACAGATGTATAGGCAAATAATGATAACCAAGCACTAGGCACATGAACGTAGATGATTCTAAACGCGTCGCCTTGTTGATAATCAGTTGGTGCTCTAAATAGTCCTAAATATAATCCATAACCTATAAATATTACTGAGAATAGGAATGCCCATGGAACTAAAGAGGTCGCAAAATAATAAAATTTCTTAGGCGATATTTTTTCGAATAATAATTTAAACATAGTTAATAATTTGTAATCCATGATATCATAAAATGTAACCAAAACTAATGAAAGAAGAACCTATCAAGAAACTGCTAAAAAACTATGAATCCTCCCTAACAACATGGAATAAGGGGAAATTAGGGAAATACCAGCTACTCAGAAAAATTAATAAAAAAGCTTTTGAGCTTGCAAAAATAATTACTGAAAAATCTCATTAATAATAGACTCCCAATCATAATCTGGGTCACTAATTACAAAAAACTCTTTATTAATAAATATTTTATTTTTATTATATCGAAGTGGTTTCATAAACTTATCAACCACAATACCACCAGCTTCTTCAACTAAGATTTGACCTGCTGCTGTATCCCATTCATGCGTCGGTCCAAGCCTGGGATAAAAACACCCTTCTCCAGAGGCAATGTTTCCAAATTTTAAAGCGCTTGATTGTTTAATAAACTCATAGTTAATAATAGAGCCAGCTAATACTTCTAATACTCTTTCTCTTATCGATGCACTAGTAAAAATTTTATTAGGATTAGTATTAGACATTTTTTGAGCAGTAATTTTCTTAGGCTCTGAATTTTCTTTTAAAACAAATGCGCCACCATCCTTAAATGAATAATAAAAATCTTTAGATATTGGAGAATATATAATACCCAAAATAGGTGAATTATCAGATATAAGTGAAATGCAAATACAAAAATTATTACCATTATTAATATAGTCTCTAGTTCCATCCAGTGGATCAACCAACCAAAAATAATCATATGCCAAGGTATCATCATAGTCTTCTTCAGAAACTATAGGTATTCCAGGCGTCAAACTTTTTAAACCATTGGTTATAATTAAACTGGACTGTATATCTACTTCAGTAACTGGCGTTTTATTACTTTTAGTAGAAAAAATTATATTCGTCTTATGATGCTTAACTTGAAGTTCACCAGTTATCTTACAAATCTCATGGAGTGACGGTAATAACTCTAAAAATTTTTTATGGTTTATTATCATTTATAACCTGGTTATACACATATAGTGAAGCAAGCACACGTGAGTCTATATTATTATTTTCAAATACTAGTTTATTTATATCATTCTTCTTACATTTTATAACTTCAAGATCTTCAGGTTCATCTCCCTCAAGTTTAGAAGGTACTAGATTTTCAGCAAGAACAATATGCGTCTTATGATTCATGTAGCCCGGTGCTAAATCTAAAGTATAAATTTTTTTAATTTTCTCAGACTTATATCCTACCTCTTCTTGTAGCTCACGATTTGCTGCAACAAGTATAGACTCGCCATCATCAATTTTACCCTTTGGAAAGGTAAGTGAATAATCATCTATCCCGGCCGCATACTCTCTAATAAATAATATATCATCACCTAAAATAGGGATAATCATAACTGCCCCATTTCCTGTTCCAGATATTACTTCATAATCTCTTGTTACTTTATTACTAAACTCAATATTCAGCTTATTAAGCTTAAATAGTTTCGTGGTTATGATGATTGATTTATTTTTTATGGTAGGCATTGTAAGATAAGTTCTTATATTTACTCAAATAATGATACAGTAATTATTATGGAATTGAAAGATAACAAGTATTTTCTAATAGACCTTGATGGGGTAATTTTAGACACGAAATATGATAATTTTTTTTGGCAAGAATATATACCAAAAGTTTATGCCGAAAAAAATAATATTGCTCTTTCTGATGCAATTAATTTTACCCATTCTCTTTTTTATTATAAAAAAAAGACCAAAGATTGGTATGATATAACTTACTGGTCTAATATTCTTGATATAGATATAGCGAAAGAAAAAGAAGTAAATATGGATAGAATATGCCTGAAGGATGGATCGCTAGATATTTTAGATAAGCTTAAATCTAAAGGGAAAGAATTATTTTTAATTACAAATGCGCACCGCATTACTTTAAATATTAAATTAAAAAAGTTTGATATTTCAAAATATTTTAGTGAGATGGTTTGTTCCCATGAGTTAGGCTATGTCAAAGAAGATATACAGTTTTGGCATATTTTAAGACTAAAATTAAAGCTAGACTATAAATATTCAGTTCTAGTTGAAGATACCTTTGATAATATTAATTCAGCTTATCATGCAGGGCTAAATAATTTTGTATATATATCTGATAATAAAAAATTTACTAGCCCATTATCGCCATTAATAGTGAAATCATTTAGTGAACTTTCCTCTAGCATTTAAATATGATATGTTTTCAAATTCTATAGTATCCGGAAATATTTCATTAAGATAAATATTTTTGTATCGATAATTATATATTGAAATTCTATGTATGTTCCTACCTACTCTTTTATATACTATAGATTTTTTTTTAAAACGCCTAGGGTTTAATATATATATGCCAAGAGATCTAGCACCTAAAATTTTTAAAAACCTTTCTTTCCCAGAAACATGTTTAATTAACATGAATGTATAAGCTTCAATTTTTGGGTAGTAATTTGTAGACAAAATAACTTTTCTATAAACTCCAATTCCTGTTACTTTATTCGGCAAATTACATTTCATTGATTGATTAAGATATCTACACTCTTGATTTAAAACATTAACTGTAAATCCATGTTTATCTTTATACATTAATCTATTTGTTAATGAATTTTGATCTATAACACTTAATTTTGTTTTAAGACTTAAGCTAATTAACTTTTTTTCATTTTTCCATTTAGATAAATATTGATTTGTCATAATCTACAACTGAATCGTTTCTGCCGAATCTTTTCCCCACCGCTTAATTAGTTTATTTTTACTTTCCTCATCAATTTTATCGACACAGTTCATGGATTCACGTACGAGGTCGTAATTATTTAATGCATCATCAGGTGTAGCTAATTTAAAATTGTGGTTAGCTCCTGACTGTTTATGCCCTAGATAGTCTCCTGAACCTCTAAGCTTTAGATCTTCCTCTGCAATCTTAAATCCACTTGAGTTTAATTCTAATGCTTTTAGCCTATATAGCGCATGATCGCTTAAATTATTTTTACAAACAAGATAACAATAGCTTTGTTTTTCACTCCTGCCTACTCTTCCTCTGAGCTGATGTAATTGTGACAGTCCAAATCTATTAGGGTCTTCAATAACTATGCATGTTGCATTAGCAACATCTACGCCAACTTCAATCATAGTTGTGCAAACTAGTATTTGAATTTCACCACTGACAAATTTTTTCATAGTTCTAATATTCTCTTTTGAGTCCACTCTACCGTGAAGCATACCAATTGAAGTGGTTGCAAATCTATTAGACAAATCTTCATAGATTCCTTGGACATATTCACTTTCTGATGACTCAGTATAATCAATGCAAGAACAAACCCAATAGACTTGTTCTTTATCATGCAATATTTTAGAAATATTATCATGGAGAATTGAACGCTTATCATGATCAATCATCTGAGTATTGATAGTTTTTCTATTCTTTGGAGATTCACCAATTATTGTATAATCTAACCCTTCATATAAAACTAATGATAATGATCTAGGAATAGGTGTAGCTGATAAATATAATTCATGTGGGATTAATGGATTTTCACTATTCTTTAGAGTAAGTAATGCTCGTTGATTGATTCCAAACTTGTGCTGCTCATCAACTATTATGAGCCCTAAATTAAGAAAACGGACATTGTCTTGAATTATAGAGTGTGTGCCAATTAGTATATCAGTATCACCTGACTGAACAGATTCAATAATTCTAGATTTTTCGCGTGGCGTTAAATTACTTTTTAGACACTCTATCTTTACTGGGAAACCTGAAAATATTTTTTGAAAAGTATTTGTATGTTGGTCTGCAAGAATTTCAGTTGGCACCAGAATTCCTGTTTGAAGATTTGACAGTTTAGAAAAATATGAGGCTATTATTGCAATTATAGTCTTTCCTGATCCAACATCGCCCTGTATAAGTCTTTTAGTGGGATAACTTTCTAGAAAACTATTTTTAATATCAGATATTGCATTTTTTTGTGATGCTGTTAAAGCAAAGGGCAAAGATACGATAAAGTCATTAATGGCATCTTCGGAGATATTAAAAGCATATGACTTATTTGATTCATAAATCTTTTTTGCATCTAAAAGTAACAACTTATAAGCAAGAAGCTCTTCTATAACAAATCTTTGTCTTCCTAATTCAAAATTAGCATTTGATATATCATAGTCATCGGAAGATGGAAAATGGCAATATTTTAGCGCATCAATATAGTAGGGTATTTCAAGATTTTTTAAAATCTCATTAGAGAAAATATCTGAGTTATTTGTACTACATACATAATCATATGCATGTTTAATAAATGATCTAATTTTATTTTGTGATACCATTTTTTTAGTTTTATAATAAGGCACCACATTTTCAATCTGTTTTTTATTACTAATAATTTCAACCTCGGGATGAATCATTTCAACTAATTTTCCCTTAATTCGCACTATTCCTGAAATACGTACTTCCATATTAGTTTTTAAACCAGAATAAATAATGATTTTATGTAGAAATCTTATTTGAATATTTGTGCCACCTATGTCAATTGTTAATATTAAATTTGGTTTATAATTTCTTGTTTGAAATACTTTAACAATTTTACCTATAAAGAGACAACTATCCCCATTAGAAACAGAAGATATATCAGATAATTTGGTTTTATCAATTAAAAAAGTTGGAAGAAATAAAATCAGGTCGCTGATTCTATTAATACCAATTTTATTAAGCTGTGTTTTAGTGGCAGGGCCAATACCAGGCAATCCTTCTAAGTCTCTATCATCTAATCTTTTTGTAATAACCATTTAAACTAATCATCATCAAATACAACTGCATCCATCTCAATATCAACATCTTTTGGCAGTCTACTAACTTCAACTGCTGCTCTAGCAGGAAATGGTTTTTCTATAAAGAATTCTTCCATAACACTATTTACTTTCTGAAAATTTGATAAATCTTTCAGGTATACATTTATTTTAACAGTATTGGAAATGCTAGCCCCGGATTCTTCAATAATTGCTTTTAAGTTATTAAAAACCTGCATTACTTGTTTATTAAAGTCACTAGATACTATTTCCATAGTTTCTGGCACAAGTGGAATCTGGCCTGAAATATAAATAAATCCACCAGCTCTTATAGCTTGACTGTATGGGCCTAAAGCTGCTGGAGCATTCATGGTACTTATAGATTTTATTTTGCTCATGGCTTCTTCCTAACATATCCTGATTCAGCTAATTTTTCTAAATAGTCATGCCAATAAGGTTTATAGTTTATTGAAAGATCATATAAATATTCCCATGAAAAGAGGCCTGTGCTATGCCCATCATCAAATATTATTTTAATAGCATAATTTCCTACTGGCTCAATTGCATCTATATAAACGTTTTCTTTGCCTTTTTGTAGCACCTCTTGCCCTGGACCATGCCCCTTTACTTCAGCTGAAGGCGAAAAGCATCTAAGGTATTCCGTGGTTAGGTCAGCGCTTATCCCGTCTTCAAAACTTAGTGCTACTGTATTTGTTTTTTTGATATATCTAATTTCTAAAGGTTTAATCATGAACTAAGTATATATTTTTATTATTACTATTTCACTGACTATTATATTAGAAGCTAGTCTTTAATCTCTTTAGCTCTTGGATGTGCCTTAACATATATATTCTTTAAATATTCAAAATTAACATTAGTGTAGATTTGGGTTGTACTAATATCTTCATGGCCTAAAAACTCTTGGACTGCACGCAGGTCACCTGAAGACTCAAGCAAATGAGTTGCACAAGAATGCCTTAATGTATGTGGGCTAATTTTACAGTTTAAACCAAGGGACTTACACCAGTAATCAAGCCTAATCTGAACTGACCTGTTAGATAGCCTGCCGCCAAACTTATTTAAGAAAAATGCTTTTTCTTGGCCTTTTACATGCTTTGAGCGTATTTTCACCCAAGCTAATAATGCTATAATTGCTTTGGATCCTATAGGTAAATATCTCTGCTTGTTGCCTTTCCCTATAACTGAGAGTATTTTGTCATTTAGGCTAACCGATTGAGTATCCAAAGATGTTATTTCACTAAGCCGCAAACCTGACCCATACATTAATTCAATCATTGCCTTATCTCTTATAGAGGCAAATGATGTTAAAGGAATATCACATAACAAGTCAACCTGTTTAACAGATAAGATGTATGGGAGTTTTTGCAGCTTCTTAGGAACAGTTATTTTTTTTGATGGGTTGCTTTTAATTATTCTTTTTTTAATCATGAAATTAAAAAACGAACGAATAGAAGAGGTTTTTCTAGAAAGAGATGTGGCTATCAATCCAGCACGATTTAATTTATTTATATAATTTTGAATATGGTCATTTGTTATTTCAGATATCATAAAAATATCTAAACCCAAAAGATATGTCTTGAATTTTATTAAATCAAGATTATAGTTCTTTAGTGTTGCGCTACTATATTGTTTTTCATATTTTAAATAAACAAGAAAATCTTGAATTTTATCAGCAATATCAGTCATTCCATACGCCATCATATTCAAATGTACTTGGGCCAGAAAGATAGAGTTCAGGAGAATACTTACCGTCTAGATCTGTCATAAAAATATTCTGTATCTTTAGTTCCCCTCCTTCTTGGCTTATATCTAACTCATTAATTTTTTTAGATCCATTTTCTGGCAATAACATAAACCGTGAAATAAATGCACCTGTCGCAGTGGCTCCACTACCACAAGATTTTGTCCATCCTGCACCACGCTCATTTACACGCAAAATAATCAAACTATCATGTTCTTTCACAAATTCTTCTGTGTTTAAAATAAATGATATATTAACATTGCTATCATATAAAGAATTAAGGACATCAGAAATTTTTTCTTTATTATCAAAAGAGTTTTTAGAGAAGACAATGCAGTGAGAATTTCCTATAGATAAGTGAGAGTATGAGAAGGACCAAGACGATATTCCACTATTTACTGAAACTTCATAATAATAATCCTTTACGCTAATTGAAATTTTTTCAGGTATCCTATTAGGGATATTTTCAAGAAACATCGCATTACCCATACTAACCTTTATTTCTTTTTCGCTAATAAAGCTGACATTATATGGAACTAAATTCACAAATATTTTAGAGTCAAAAAAATTATACTTTCTATTCAAGAAAAGCATGATTGCTCTCATCCCATTCCCACATTGTTGTGCTGACGAGCCATCTTGATTGAAAATTTCACAGGTAACATTATTTGAATCTTTTATATTTAACAATAAAAGCTGGTCACAACCAATAATATCTCGTGAACAAATTGAACGAATCTTTTTATTATCAAACTGATAAAGTAAGCCTGTATTATCAATGACAACAAAATCATTCCCCTGGCTATTCATTTTTGTAAAAGGGACTTGCATGTTATCTTCTCAATCTATGTTTATAATAAATATTTTTTCTCATTTTCAAGTATCTGCTCGATGGTGTCTCTACCTCGAATTTTTCTTATATTTTGGCTATCTTTAGCAATGAGGTATTCTGCTGATTTCATTCTAGTATTATAATTAGAAGAAAGAGAAAAACCGTATGCACCAACAGATTCAACTGCTATGTAGTCACCCTTTGCTACAGAAAGACTTCTGTCTTTACCAATAAAATCCGCAGTTTCACATACAGGGCCCACAACATCGCATACTTTCTTATTGGTGCCATTACAAAAAACTTCTTTAATTGAATGATACGCACTATAAAGGGGTGGTCTTAAAAGATCAGTCATTCCCGCATCGACTATCACAAAATTTTTAGATGTAGATTTTTTTGTATTAATTACTTTTGAAATTAATAACCCTGCTTCCCCAACTATGGAACGACCTGGTTCAATTAATATTGTAGTTGCAAGAGGTTTTAACAAATCAATTATTTCAGAAATAAAAAGACTCTTGTCTGGGCTTTTCTCATTATCATAAGGTATGCCTAGGCCTCCACCAATATCTATATGGCTTAACTTTATATTATTTTTTTGTAATTCCTTGATTATGGCAATAACTTTTAAAACAGATTCTTTAAAGGGACCTGTATCCATAATTTGTGATCCTATATGAAAATCTATACCCGTTATATTAATTCCTTTTAACTCATCAGCTTCTTTATATATATCTAAAATTTCTGTCTGTTCTATGCCAAACTTATTATCTTGCATCCCAGTAGTAATATAAGGATGCGTGTCTACATCAATAGCAGGGTTTATGCGGATAGAAATATTTGCACATAATTTTTTTTCTAGAGCTATGGCATTTATGGTACGAAGCTCATCCCTAGACTCAATATTGAAACACATAATATTCTTAGATAATGCAAATATAATTTCTTCTTCAGTTTTACCAACACCAGAAAATACGGTTTTACTGGGATCTCCTCCTGCCCGAATTACTCTTGATAACTCACCGCCTGATACAATATCAAAGCCTGAACCTAGTTTTGCTAATAAAGATAATATAGATAAATTAGAATTTGCTTTAACTGAATAACATATTAAATGAGGATTATCTTTAAAACTTTTTTGATATGCTAAAAAATTATTAGCAATCATCTTTTCAGAATATAAATAGAAGGGTGTTTGATTTAATAAGGCTAAGTCTAGTACATTTATGCCGTCAAAAAATAATATGTCATTATTATATACTGTGGTCATTTATTGGTCTCAATAACTATTATTTTCAGATTCTTGCTGGTCTATAGAATTTTCCATTTTTTCCTGAGGCATGGTTAAGGGGCCCTTATTTCCACAAGATGTTATGATTATCAAGAATGGTATGACCAAGACATATTTAAGAGCCACGTTATGAAGATAATTAATTTTTTCTGACATATGGTACATTATAGTCATAATATTGGATTGCTACTAGGCTGATAATGAATTTAAATAATGATGATTTTATAACTATTGGAAATAAGAAGAGTTCTAAAGTAAGTATTCTTTGGTTTCATGGGTACGGCTCAAATAATTGGTCATTTGAACCAACCATGAAGTTAATAAATATGAGATTGAATGAAGTCGCATATATTATATTACCTAATGCTCCAATTATAGATGGGAAAAGTTCATGGTATCCTTTACCAACTAGAAATAATAATGGTAATTTGGTAGAAGATTATGATGGCCTCAGCAAATCAATTGAAGCTATTGATGATTTAATTGAGTCTTTATCATTAGATCAAAACAAAAAATTTATAGTTGGCGGATTTTCTCAGGGAGCAGCCCTGTCTTTAAGTTTACTGTTTAAGTCAAGACATGAAATTGATGGCTGTGCCGCATTATCGGGTTATATGCCATCTGCTGATAAATTTAAAGAATTTTCACTAAAGAGTGATAATATCTTTATTGCACATGGCTATGAAGACAAAGCAATTAATTATGATGATTTTAAAAAAACACTGGCTTTTCTTGAAACTAAAACTGATGAGCTTACTAAGCATACTGGTGATTTTGGGCATACAATAACGCATGAGGTAAGCGAAGGTTTCATCCAATGGCTTCAAAAAATTTAATGAGCTCTTAAATAGAGCTCATTAAGCTAGAATTTTAATCTCTATGTCTCTGGGCAGCTGCTATTGCTGTTTCACTACCATATTTCTCATTGATTTTTTCAACAGTCTCAAAATGATCTGCTCTTCTATGAGTTAGGCAATTACCTTTTTTGTCTACGCCCCAAAGTGCATATGCAATAAATGGCTTCAAATGATCAGGGGTTTGGTCAAAATGTGGAATACCAAACCTGATAAGTAAATTATTACGATCAGCTCCGCCATCCTTTTGTTCTTTAATTATACGCAATACTTCTACCTGAAGATCTTTTACATCATCTCCATTCCAAGTACCAACGACCGTTCCATCTGGCAATATAATATCATCGCCTTGTGGTTTTGGGTGTTCTGCCATGGTTAATTCTCCTTTTTGTCTTTATGTAATCTTATAGATTTATCTTATATAATATTATAGAGAAAAATATTTAATCTACTAGGGCCTAGAGCAATATATTTTATAATTTCCTTACTAATTACATGGGAAAGTATCGATATATCCATTTCTCAATGCTAATCCTACCAAAGGCGCACTCTTATATTTAGCATAAAATGTGACATTTTTCTGAATTGCCTTATCTATAATTTTTCTAAGTTGCTTTGATGACAAAGAAAGGTCCGAAGGCTTGCAATAAATTTCTATGGAATGCTTTTGAAACATATATTCATTTGCCCAGTCTAGTCCACGCTCAAGTCCATATATATATATGTTATGGGCCTCTACATCACTATTATCCTGATATTCTTCTATGGTCGGCGGGCCTGAGTAAGCATAATTGCTAAAAAATAATATTATTATGGCTACATTTTTTATATTCACTTTTTAAAGCCAGATTTTTTTAGCCTCGCTAATACAGCATTTGCTTGCTTAGTTACCGATGCCGGAGAGGTTTCACCAACCCCTGTCCTTGATTTTATACATGTCATTGGGTCAAGAACTTTATATACATCATTAGAAATTAATGTTGAAAACCCTTTTAACTCATCAATCGTTAAATCTGATAGTTGCAGAGACTTCTTCTCGCAAAATTTTACAATATCACCTACCACATGATGAGATGTTCTAAAGGGCATGCCTTTTTTTGACAAGTATTCAGCCAAGTCAGTAGCTGTTGAAAAAAAACCTGATGCAATTTCTATCCCTTTATTTTTATTTAACTTCATTGTAGATATTAATCTTGGCAGCAAGCTTAAGCAACTCATAGTCGTATCAATAGATTCTAATATTAAAGTTTTATCTTCTTGCATGTCTCTGTTATATGTTAAAGGCAATCCTTTCATTAAAGTTAAAAGTCCCATTAAAGAACCATAAACTGATCCCGTTTTTCCTCTAATTAACTCTGGAACATCGGGGTTCTTCTTTTGAGGCATAATAGATGAGCCTGTACAAAACCCCTCATCTAAGTCTACTAGACCAAATTGTGGATTCATCCATAGCACAAGCTCTTCGGAAATCCTTGATAAATGCATCATAATCATGCTATTTGCATAGGCAAAATCACAAACATAGTCTCTGTCGCTAACTGCATCCATAGAATTTAGTGTAATACTTTTAAAGCCCAAGCTTTTAGCAACCATTTTCCGATCAATCTTTAAGGAGCTTCCTGATAGCGCTGCTGATCCAAGCGGCATCATATTCATAATTTCTCTAGTGCCTAGAAGTCTAATTTCATCTCTAAACAGCATCTCATTCCAAGCAAGTAAATGGTGTCCAAACGTGACGGGCTGCGCAACTTGCATATGCGTAAACCCAGGGAATAATGAATCTGAATGTTCTTTCGCCATGTTAGCAAGAACATACTGAGTCTCTCTAAGCTTGAGAAGATAAAGGTCAATAAAATCTCTGAGATATAACCTTAAGTCTGTAGTCACCAAATCATTTCTTGATCTTCCAAGATGAATCTTTTTACCTAAATCTCCAATAATCCCAACCAGTGCATTCTCTATATTCATATGTACATCTTCATATTCAATAGACCAAGGTAATTTATCATTTTCTGCCATCTTTTTAACAGTATTTAGGCCTTTAATAATCGCTTTTGCTTCAGAAGCCTTTACATGTCCACAACTAGACAACATTTGCACATGAGCAGATGTCACTCTAATGTCAACATCGTATAGAACAATATCAATGCTTAGGCTTTGGCTAAAATCTAAAACTTCTGCATCAATTTGCTTTGTAAATCTGCTAGACCAAGTTACATTTTTCATAATATTTGTTAATTTTTAATTACATTATTTATCAGTAAGTATAGTATAAATACAAACAAAAAATTATAAATATGAAAAATATAATTAGAATTGCTACAAGAAATAGTCCTCTGGCTTTAGAGCAGGCAAAAATGGTAAGCTCCATGCTTTCTAAACATAATAAAATAGAAATTGTTTCAATGGTTTCTAGTGGTGATAAAGTTTCGTCAAAAGAATTTAAAATGCATGGCGGAAAAGGTTTGTTTCTCAAAGAGTTAGAAGAATCATTGTTACGTGGGGACACAGACATTGCAGTCCATTCACTTAAAGACGTACCTGTGATACTAGAAAATAAATTTTCTATAACAACTATATCGAATAGAGAAAAGCCCTGTGATGCATTTATATCTAAAAAATATAAAACAATAAACGACTTACCAACTGATGCAATAATTGGAACCTCAAGCCCAAGGCGAATTGCCATGCTAAGAAATATATCAAAAGACTTTAAAATAGTTGAAATAAGAGGAAATATTCAAACAAGATTAAAAAAAATGGAAGAACAAAATATTGATGGAATAATACTAGCTGCAGCTGGCCTACATAGAATGTCTTTAAAAAAACATATTTCTGAATATATTCCTGTTGAAGAATTTATTCCATCTGCAGGACAAGGAATTTTATGCATTGAATACTTAAAAAAAAATAAACATATAGAAAATATTTTAAATAAATATAAAACCGAGATTGTTGAGAAATGTGCAACTGAAGAAAGAAATTTTGTTAGAGAAATAGGTGGCGACTGTATGTCTCCCATAGGCGCACATGCAACAATAAAAAATGATCGTATGAAAATTGACGCATTTGTTTCAAGCCTCGATGGAAATAAGCATATTAAAAGCTCCTATATTATAGATTTAAAAAAGAATTCAGAAAGCGTAGGCTTTTATATGGCAAAGCTATTCATAAAACAAGGCGCCAAGAGTTTACTGGGTCTTAAAAAATGATGAATCTGATAGTTCTATCACAAATATCCATATACAAAGATATGCAAAAATACTGCATGCTAAATAAAGCTAGTATTCATCAGATTATGGCAGTAAAAATATTACCAGTTAAATATGATATTACAAAAATTATAGATATTTTAAATGACAAGGTTAATATAATATTTCAAAGTAAAAATGCTATTAACCACTCGTTTGATATTCACCAAAAGATCAAAAATAATAATAAAGTAAAACTATATTGCTTAGGAAAATATAGTGCAGAAAAAATTAAAAAAATATTTTCTTTTGAGGCCATTCACCCCTCAAAAAATTATTCTAGCGAAAAACTTCTGGACCTGATTGCAGAAAAATCTCTTGTAAAGTCCAAGTTTCTAATTATAAAAGGTGAAGATGGAAGGGCTTATCTTGAAGAAAAAATTAAAGAAAGGGGCCATAAAGTGCTAGTTATAGATGTCTATAAAAGAAAACCAGAAGACCTAAGCTCTTTAAAAGATTTAATAAAAGAAGATGTAAATAATTACTTTATTATTTCAAGCAAAACAGCTTTAGAAAATTTAGTCTCAGAACTAAAACTAATTAAGAGCAAGAATAAAAATATACTTGTAATCCCAAATATGAGACTGATGGAAGGCATAGGTATGGAGAATATAAATGACACGCTGGTCATTAATAACAATGAAGGAGCTTCTGAGTATATCAGAATTATCAAGGAGCATAATGATGGATAAACTAATTTTAGCTGGCAGTGGTTATTTGGGGGAAAGTATAATAAATCTTATAATCCAAAATCAGTATAATTTTTCCGTGAAGGAAGTTTGTAGAACTAAAAAAAATAGGCCAGCTAATATAGAGAATATTATTAGAGATTTTGATCAAGAAAAGATAGATTTACAATTTGCAGAAAATAGTACTGTAATTTATATGGCTCCGCCAAGTACTTTATCTAGCAAAGATGGCAGAATTAGTAACTTTATAAAAAATATTTCTACCTTAAAAATAAAAAAGATAATATATACGAGCACAAGCGGAGTTTATGGTGATTGTGGGGGTAAGAAAGTAGATGAAAATACAAAAGTTTCTCCAATAACTGAAAGAGCAACGAGAAGAGTTGATGCAGAAAATCAATTAATAAATTTCTCAAAAAAGAATAATGTAAAATTAATAATTTTAAGAGTACCGGGCATATATGGGAAAGGGAGGCTTCCTGTGGATAGGGTTAAATTAAGAGAGCCATTGGTAAATCTCAATGAAAGCAGAATAACAAATATAATACATGTAGAAGACCTTGCAAGAATATGCATAGCATCAATAGTTTTGGAAAATCAGATTGAAATAATTAATGTGAGTGATGGGAGTCCAATCAAGACTACAACATATTATGAACATGTCTATGCAGCTATTAATATTGAGTTACCAAAATATATTACTTTTAATCAGGCACTAAAAACATATTCAGAAAAAAGACTGAGCTTTTTAAAAGAGTCACGAGTTCTTAATGTCGAAAAAATGAAAAAAATATTTGATGGCTGTATTGTATATAAAGATGCTTCTACAGGAATAAAAAAATCCCTAGGAGTTTAGCTCTAACCATTTAATTAATGGTTTCCATTCTTCACGGTCTTGTGCGGTTGCACTTGCGCCCATTTCAAAAATACCCAAACCTGTGCTTGCAGATCTTATGTAATTCGTATTATCTCTAAAAGCAGTAATATATTTTATTCCCTTTTCTTTTAAAAGATATGTGTCCAGTTCTAAAAATATATTTGTATTCGCTCTACAGCGGTTAGCTACTAATCCTACTTTTATTTGATTCCTAATAACAGGGCCCATAGATCTAAGATATTGAATAAAAACTTTTGCGGCCTTCATGTCTATAGGTGAAGGAAGCACGGGCACGATAATCATGTCAGCTTTTTTAACATAGGTGCCAAGTCTCGACCCATATATTGCTGCAGGCACATCATAAATTACAACAGTATTTTTCTTTTTTTTAAGAGGTTTATTAAAATTTTTTGTTCCATGGATTTTTGCTTTAGACAAAGGTCTAGCCTCTAACCACTGTGTGCTTGATTCTTGAGGGTCAAGGTCAACCAGCGTTGTTTTAAAGCCAAATTGGGCACAATATGCAGCCAGGTTTACAGATACCGTGGTCTTGCCAGAACCACCTTTTGAATTAATGACCATAATTGATTTCATGGTATATCTCCTAATGTTCCCTTATCATAACAAAGAGAATTTGAAACCGCCATTAAAAAATTAATCTAATAAAACTCTCACAGGAGCATGGTCAGATGTTCTTGGCTCAGCAAGACACCATGATTTATGTCGAGTTTTTTTATCAATAAAATATTCTAAACAGCGCTTTTTAACAGATTTTGATCCAAGTATAAGGTCAATCCTATAACCAATATTTCTCTGAAATGCACCACCGCGGTAGTCCCACCATGTAAAGGTTTGGGGGGGATAATCATAGTCATTAAAGAGATCATGTAAACCCAGAGAAAGAAGTGTGGCAAGTAATTCCCTTTCTTTAGATGAACAAAGTATTTCATCATGTGTTATTTCAACATCAAAAACATCATTGTCTGTAGGAGCAATATTAAAGTCACCTAGAAGTATAAGGTCGTTACTTTTTTCTAACTCTTTCTTTGTATAAGAAATTAATTTTTTTAGCCATTTAAGTTTATATTCATATTTTGGAGTATCAACATTTTGGCCGTTTACAACATAGAGATTAACGACTCTTATGCCATTGTAAATTGCTGAGATTGACCTCATCTCATTTTCATCTGTAGACACAGGATTAATTTGCACATCTTTAGGTTTATCTTTAGAAATGATTGCAACGCCATTATATGTTTTTTGACCACAAAAAATCACATGGTAGCCAGCATCAGAAAAAGCTGATACAGGAAAATTTTCATCGATGCTTTTTGTTTCTTGAAGAACAAGCACGTCCGGATTTTCTTCTAGCAAATATTGTAATACTGCATGAAGGCGAACTTTAATAGAATTGATATTCCAGGTGACAACAATCATATGTCTAAATTTTTAACAGAAGAATATTTTTGTTTAATGAATTGTTTTCTCATCTCAACATCATCACCCATAAGCTCGACTACAACTTGATTGCCATCCTCTAAAGGTAAAACTTTTAACAGGGTTCTGCTTTTAACGTTCATGGTTGTCTCTTCAAGTTGATTCGGGTTCATTTCACCAAGACCTTTGTACCGCTGAAGTGTAATAGATCCTTTTGAAGCAGCAATTAATGCGTCAAAACAATCTGTTAGATTAGAAGGGGTAGACTCAGGACCATCATTTTTATCAACATATGTAAACATTGAGTTTGTGTAGGCGCCAAATTTTAAAGAAACCAGGTCAGTATAAGAATCAGAACTAAAAAAGTGTTTGCTCAATGGATCTTGCGATGTAATAACACCATTCGTTGTTTTACTGATATTAATTGAATAAACTTTATCTTCAGACATATCCTCTGACGGAGTAAGCACAAACGATAAATTAATGGGCGTATTTTCATTAATGTGCTGAGTAAACGACTTACACCAAGAAGTTAATAATTTCAAAGATTTTAAAGTATCTAGGGATAGTCTTTCAAAAAAAGCAAGATTATGTAATATATGCTTATCTCTTTTAGAAGAAAATTGTCCTAAAATAGTGCTCATAGTAGAATAAGTATTTAAAAGCTCAAGGGTATTCTCCTGTGGTACTTCTTTGCTATCAATAAATAATTTATGTGTGTTCGTGATATCATTGTTAATAAAATCTGATAGCTCAGAGTCATCTTTAAGATATTTTTCTGACTTCCCTTTTTTCATTTTATATAGTGGCGGCTGAGCAATAAAAACATGACCATTATCTATAAGTAATTTCATTTTAGTTTCAAACAATGTAAGTAGTAAGGTTCTTATATGTGCTCCATCAACATCTGCATCAGTCATAATAATAATTTTTCCATAACGTAAATTATCTAAATCTACATCATCACCAAACCCACAGCCTAAAGCTGTAATTAGAGTAGCAATTTCAGAAGAAGAAAGAACCTTGTGATCTTGTGCTCGCTGAGTATTTAGTATTTTTCCTTTAAGCGGTAGAATCGCCTGAGTTTTCCTATCTCTCGCTTGTTTGGCAGAGCCTCCGGCTGAATCACCCTCAACAATAAATAACTCAGTTTTTGTAGGGTCTTTCTCTTGACAGTCGGCAAGCTTTCCAGGCAGATTGCCTATGCTCAATGGGTCTTTACGCCTAATAAGATCTTTTGCCTTTCTCGCCTCTTCTCTTGCCTTAGCTGCCTGAAAGACTTTTGCAATAATTGCTTTAAGCTCTTTAGGGTTCTCCTCAAAAAATTCATGTAGCTTCTTGTTTAGACTTGACTCAACTATTCCTTTCACTTCAGACGAAACTAGTTTGTCTTTTGTTTGCGACGAAAACTTTGGATCAGACATTTTAACAGATATAATTGCTGTAATACCTTCGCGTGCATCTTCACCGGTAAGATCAATCTTATCTTTTTTAACACCAGGCTGTTTGTCAAATATACTATTTATAGTTTTAGTAAGAGATGCTTTAAAACCAGACAAGTGTGTTCCCCCGTCTTTTTGCGGAATATTATTCGTAAAACACAAAACCTCTTCATTGTATGCGGTGCTCCACAACATTGCCATTTCAACTGAAATATTCTTTGCTTCACTTTTAAAATAAATGATTTCGTTTTGTATCAGCGTTTTTTTTCTAGTTAACTCTTTTATATACTCTAGGATCCCCCCAGCATATTTAAACTCGTCTTTTACTGATTTTGCCTCGTCAGTAAACCTAATTGTGATGCCACTATTTAGAAAAGCTAATTCTTTGAATCTTCTTCTGAGTGTTTCAGAATTATATTTTGTTAGAGTAAAATATTGCTTGCTAGGTTTGAATGAAATTTTTGTCCCTTTAAGTTCTGTGTCTCCCGTCACCTTCAATGATTCTATTGGCTTGCTGTCTTTGTATTCTTGGCTATAAATTTTTCCATCTTTATAAACTGTTAGCTCCAAGGTTTCTGACAGTGCATTCACAACTGACACTCCAACCCCATGTAAGCCTCCAGACACTTTATACGAATCATCGTCAAATTTGCCACCAGCATGTAATACTGTAAGAATAACCTCTGCTGCTGATTTTTTTTCACCCGGGTGCATATCAACAGGTATTCCTCTTCCGTTGTCTATAACGGTAACAGACTGGTCCTCGTGAATTGTAATATCAATAGTGTCACAATAACCGGCTAACGCCTCATCTATGGAGTTATCCATAACCTCAAAAATCATCTGGTGTAAGCCACTGCCATCGTCTGTATCACCGATATACATACCAGGTCTTTTTTGTACTGCCTCAAGTCCTTTTAGGACTTTTATGTTGGACGAATCATATATTTTATCTGTCATTAAATTTCCTCTTGTATTTCTCCATCTATAAACTCATACATTTTAACCTCATCGGCTTTTCTGCCAAGGCTTTTAATCTTTTCTTTATATAGGTCTGGTGCTGTAATAAAACACTGTGCTTTTGAGCCTACCAGTAAGTTTATCACAAGCTTTAGGTTCTTATCGTCTATTCCAAAAAATAAATCATCTATTAATATTACTGGCCTGAACCCATGTTTCACGTGAAACACCTCTGCCTGGCTTAGCACCAACAATAGGCTAATTATAATTTGTGTAGACATAGAAGACACATGTTTTAAGTCTACTCCGTTAACACCAAACAAAAGATCTCCTCTATGGGGGCCAACACTTGTGTGCTTTATAGCCATGTCTTTATTTAAGTTGTTTGCCAGGGCTTCATTTAGTCCCAGGCCCTTATCCCAGCCTTTATAATAGCTAATTGTGGTGTTTTTAATATCATCATAAGCGCTTTTGTCAAAACCTGTTAACTTACCTGTATAGTTTATAAACTCTTTATTAAGGTCAATAAAATATTTATTTCTTTCCTCGTGGACAAGAAGCCCATGCTTAAGAACCTCATTAGTCCAATAATCAATATTCGTTGTGTTGGATTTTTTAAGCAGGCTGTTCCGTTGTTTCAATGACTTGGTGTAATTTTTAAAATTAGTTAGGTGGTTAGGTTCCACGTGAAACGATCCCCAGTCAAGAACACCCCTCCGTTGCTCTGATGCTTGTATAATTATATTTTCAACACCAAACGAGAGGGCAATACATGGCAGAGCCAAAAGCAAGGTTTTAGCTGTCACTCTTTTATCGTTTACTTTAACGGTTTTAGGAGAACTTAGGGTTTTTTCGGTGTATATATCTAAATTATCGCCACATTTAACGACTTTTAAGAGAATTTTAAAGGAGTTCTCTTTGTTTTGTATTAATGTCTCTGTTGGTACTGCCTTAAAACTTTTAAGGGCAGAACAATAATATATACCCTCAATTAATGAAGTTTTCCCGGCGTTGTTGTTACCAACAATTATATTGACATATTTAGACGGAAAAAGAGTTACAAGATTAATGCTCCTTAACTTAGAAGCCGAGTATTGTTTAATATACAAGTTAAACCCGCATTGGCATAATAATATATTTGTTCATTGAGGTTTCATCGTTAGATGATATCAAACACCCAGAGTCAGCATTGTTAAGTTGTATTTCGATATTGTCAGAAGAAATCACATCAATAACCTCTAGCAAATAACTTAAATTAAAACCTATGTCAAAACTTTCCCCTGAATACTCGCATGGGATGCTGTCTTCACCTTCTTCTAAAGAGGGGTTGTTTGTTGAGAGTGTTATGTCTGTTTTATTAAGAGAGAGTTTAACCCCTTTAAATTGTTCATTTGAAAGAATCGACATTCTTTGGAGCGCTGACTTTAAGTCTTGTTTATTAGTGGTGAGTTTGTGGGGGAGTGACTCGGGGAATACTTTTTTATAATCCGGATAGTTCCCTTCAATTAGTTTGCTTTTAACAATAAAGTTATTAATTTTAATAATTATCTCACGGTTTGTCACCATAAATTCTACTATATTCTCTTTATTGTCCTTAAATGTTGTTAAAATACGTTTAATTTCAGTAATACATTTCCTTGGTATTATGCAGCTCATCGCTTCATCTACTGGGTTGTCGGTTCCGGTTGAAGACATTGATAATCTGTGTCCGTCTGTAGCAACAACGGTGATTTTGTTTTTTGAAATTTCTAAAAACATTCCGTTTAAAAAATGTCTCGCATCTTGTGTTGCCATTGAGAAGCCTGTTTGACTAACAAGGTTGTCAAGGTCAGAGGCTGCTACGGAAAACTTAAGTTCATTCACTTCTTCTTTGTAAGGGAAGTCAGAACCCGGAAGCGTTGCAAGAGTAAACTTGCTTTTCCCAGATTTAATCGTCGCCTTGTTGCCGCTAATCTCTATATTCACTAAGTCAGAGCCCGGCAAAGACTTAAGAATATCTAGGAACTTCCGAGCAGGAAGGGTAGTGTCAATAGACTCTTCGGCCCTATACGAGATAGCCGTGGAAATCTCAACTTCTAAATCACTGGAAACCATCAGAAGTGAACCCTCTCTAAATCTAAGCAGAACATTTCCTAATATAGGCATAGTTTGTTTTTTTTCAGAAACAGACACTATTTGCCTTAGAGGGTTTATTAGTTTTTCACGTTCTATAGCTATAATCATATTTAAAATTATATATTATTTTTATTATTATGTTTTAATAATTTTCTTTGAAAGCTGGCGGCCCTTTGCGTTTTTTTATTGGTTAGGCTTACTGGGGGTTTTTCGTGGCGTGTTTAACTCATGTATAACTTGTGGACTAGATATGCACTGTTAATTTTTCACAGGTTATTAACAGTTAATTATTTAGCGTGTGTAGTATGTTTTGGTAGTCTTGGTCTAATGTTGTTGAGGTTAACTGTAAAGCTTTTATTTTTTTACAAGCATGAAGGACAGTTGTGTGATCCCTTCCACCAAAAGCATCGCCTATGGTTGGCAGGCTGTGGCTGGTTAGTTGTTTAGCTATTGACATGGCAACGTGTCTTGGGAGAGTGATCTTCCTATCTCTTTTTGCAGACAACAAATCTGAAACCCTCACATTATAATAAGTCGCCACTGTTTTTTGTATTTGCTCTATCGTCATAAGTCTTTCTTGTAGCGATATCAAATCCTTTAAGGTTTCTTTTGTAAATGCCAAAGTAACTGGCATTCTTTTAAAATGTGCTGTTGCCAGAACTCGTCTCAAACTTCCCTCTAATTCCCTCACGTTTGAATAAACATTTTTTGCTAAATAATAAGCAACATCATCTGGAATTTTTTGACTTACAGCTTCCGCCTTACTATGCAAAATAGCCATTCTTGTTTCTAAGTCTGGGGGATCAATGGTCACGCTCATTCCCCAAACCAATCTTGATTTAATTCTTTCCTCCAAACCAACTATTTCTTTAGGATATTTATCAGAAGTCAGAACCACTTGTTTTTTATATTCAAACAAAGTGTTAAACGTATGGAAAAACTCTTCTTGAGATCTCTCTTTGTTGGCAAAAAATTGAATATCATCCAACAACAAGGCATCAACAGATCTATAAAAACCCTTAAACTCTTCTATCTTGTTGGTTCTCAATGCTGTCACCATATTTTGAACAAATTTTTCTGAGTGTAAATATACAACTTTCTTTTTTTTGTCTCGCTTGAGAATCTCATTTCCTATTGAGTGCAGCAAGTGGGTCTTGCCCAACCCAACCCCACCATATATATAAAGAGGGTTATACTGTCCGAGCTCTGTCACCACCGAAGAGCAAGCTGCTTTTGCAAGCTGATTTGATTTTCCCTCAACGAAGTTTTCAAAATTTAGGCCAATGTTTAAAGAAGACTTTATGTTAGAGTTTTTGGTTTTTGGCACTATTCTTGCTGCAGCCTTAACTTCTGGAAGAGAGAGTTTGACAACGGACACCTCGTTGTTGCTTTTAATCAGCACTATTTCTTTGATCAGCCCAATGAAATCACTCTCTACAGTGTCTTTTATAAATTTGTTTGGCGCAATAATACTTAAAGTGTCATGCCCACAACTAACCTCTAGGGGGTGGATATAGGTTTTCATTTCTTTTTCTGAGAGGTTATCGCAGAATGATTCTAGGCACTTATCCCATAAACTTGTATTATTCATATTCTTTCACTGGTTGAGAAACTAATATCTCACAAAAATAATCAAAATTATATATTGACAAAGAAATATATAATTTGCAGTATACAGGTCGGGTAATAATATTATGAAAAGAACGTTTCAACCAAGCAATATAAAGCGCAAACGCAAACATGGTTTCAGGTCTCGCATGAGTACTGTAGCCGGTAGAGCTGTTTTAAGCGCTAGAAGAGCAAAGGGCAGAGCTGTACTCTGCGCCTAGTTTTTTGTTGTGGATAACAACATATATCTTAAAGTTTCTTCAAACACATTGCGTCGTTTTAGGTGCGCTAGTAAAATCGTGCAAAAAAACAGCCGCTTACTGTATTTAAATAATAATTTAGATCGGCCCAGGGTTGCTATCCAAATTACCAAAAAAGCAGTTAAACTAGCGGTAATTAGAAATAGAATTCGTAGAACCATTAGGGAGAGCTTTAGAAATTATTCGGAAGAACTAGGATCATTTGACGTCCTCTTCTTAATTTCTTCAAAAATCTGTTCTGAAAAAAATGAAATAAGTGATATTCTTATGCAAGAATGGAAACTATCAATAAAATCACTACTGCAATCCCAGTTATAATCATCAGGTTTTACCAGATATTTATATCACCTATGTTCCAATCAAACTGTAGGCATATTCCCACATGTTCAGAATATGCTTTAGAAGCCCTAAAAGAGCATGGTCTTTTGAGGGGTTTTTACTATTCAGCGAAAAGGCTGCTTAACTGTCGCCCTGGCGGCAGCTATGGTTATGACCCTATTCCAAAAACTGGGTCAAAAACACATGAATAATAGAATTTTTTTATATAGCTCTTTGTTTTTAGTTCTTATTTTATTATTTGACGCATCGAACAATGATAGCGGTCAGCTAGCTACCAATCCCCAACCAAATATCCCTGAAACAAGTTCGACAAATAATGAAACATATACAGAACCAGCACAAGAAATTATTGAAAGTAACAAGGTCAGTTCAAATAAAAAAATTGAGGTAACAACAGATACGCTAAGGGTCAATATCAGCTTAAATGATGGAGCTATAATTTCTTCAGAGCTACTTAAATATTTAAAATACTTTGGTTCTTCAGATGAAAAGGTTAAACTTTTAAACGATGTTAAAGGATCGCGCTATACTGCTCTTGCCAATATTCAAAGCAGAGAATTCGATGCTCCTATAGAATATGTCTCATTAAAACCGAAATACTCTCTTGGAAATAATAACAAATTAAAAGTGTCCATTAAGGGAACCTCGTCTGGTTCAACAGAGGTCACCAAGAGTTACACGTTCACTAGAAATAGTCATTTGGTTGAAGTTCAGCAATTAGTCAAAAATATCTCCAATAAAAAGATCGAGTGGAGGCAATACAATACCCTGAGTCGCGGCGAAGAAACCGAAGGCAATGTAATGCTTTATACTTATACCGGTGCAGCTTATTTTGATAGTGAAGATAAGTTTAATAAAATTGATTTTTCAGATATAGAAGACGAAAGTTTTCAAAAAGTGGTAAAGACAAGCTGGATAAGTATGATTCAGCATTATTTCTTTACTGCATGGCTGCCTTCAGGCAGAGGCTCTGATAAAAAGACCATTTACACAAGACTACTTTCTGAAGACAATAAAAATAGCTATCAAATTGGAAGTGTTGATAACTATATTGCTTTGTCTCCAGGCGAGACTTATTCTTTTGATAGTAAGCTATATATAGGACCAAAAGTTCAGGCTGAAATAACAGACCTAGCCCCCGGCCTTGCGCTTACAGTTGATTATGGGTTTCTAACTTTTCTCGCAGCCCCACTATTTTGGATTTTAGAAAAAATTCACTTAATTTTCGGCAACTGGGGATGGTCGATTATTATGCTCACGATTTTGATTAAAATAGTGTTTTTTAAATTATCAGAAGCTAGTTATAAATCTATGGCTAAAATGAAAAAATTAACACCAAGAATGACTGCTTTAAAAGAAAGATATGGAGATGATAAAAAACAATTTAGCGAAGCATTAATGAAAATCTATAAGGAAGAGAAAGTAAATCCACTAGGTGGTTGCTTGCCGATACTTATTCAAATACCGGTTTTTATTGCTTTGTACTGGGTAATTATTGAAAGCGTTGAGATGAGGCATGCGCCTTTTATTGGATGGGTGGTAGATTTATCAAGTGCAGACCCGCTGTATATTTTACCTGTCCTTATGGGAGTATCTATGTATGCTCAACAAAAACTGAATCCTGCTCC